>JBAUJK010000174.1:0-2223 GCA_049683695.1 Burkholderiaceae bacterium | reverse complement strand
GCGCCAGCCGCAGGTTGATGAAGCCGGGGCCGGCGACATCGGCGCTGTCGATCAGGCCGACCCGCGCCGGATCGGCCAGCACCGCCGCCACCAGCACCTGCGCCAGTTCGCGCGGATTCTTCTTCAGCGGCTTGGCCAGCTGCATCGCGATGTTGCAGGCGACGTCGCCATGCGCCGGATCGCGCGGGCGCTCCAGCGTGACGGCCGGCGGCGCGATGGCGTCGTCGGTCAGTACCGACTTGACGGCACGCTGGAACAGGGACGCGATGAGTTGTTTCTGTTGGGGAAGCATGGTCGGGAAATGGGCGGCGGCACCGCTTGAGCGGCGTCCGAAAGCTGGACGGAATGAAAAAACAGCCCCGATTATACCGGCTCGCCAGTCGGTAACATGAACGTCCGGCGCGGCGGCGGATCGGGATTTGTCGCGCAGGAAGCGCCCGCGCAGCGTTGCCGAAGAATTTATATACTGGCAACAGTATTTTCAAACCCGCAGGCAATTCGCCCGGCATAAGCCGGAAAATCGGCATACCCCCTATATTCTCATAAAGCAGCCGGAATTGCGGCGCGCTGGAGCGGCGCGCGGCACCGGCCCGGCCGGCCACCGCTGGTCCGATACTTGCTGCCTCCCGGTTCGTTTCCTTATGCCACGAGGTGTTGACCCGCCTGCGCCGCCGGCGCGGCGGCCCGCGATTTCCGGTGTCGAACAGGAGGTTCCTATGGATTGGTTACTGCCGTCCGACTGGGGCGAGGTCTTCAGGCTCGGAACGCCTTTGCTGGAAATCTTCCTGCGCGGATCGGTGATGTACCTGGGCATCGTCCTCATGCTGCGGCTGCTGCTGCGGCGCGAAGTGGGCACGGTCGGGCTGCCGGACATCGTGATGATCGTGTTTCTGGCCGACGCCGCACAAAACGGCATGGCCGGCGAATACAAGACCGTCACCGACGGTCTGCTGCTGGTCGGCGTCATCATCTTCTGGAACGTGCTGCTGGACCGGCTGGCGTTCCGCTTCGACCTGATCGCCCGCTTCGTCCATCCGCCGCCGGTGGCGCTGGTCAAGGACGGCCGCATGATGTACCGGAACATGCGGCGCGAATCGGTGACCGAGGACGAGTTGTGGACCCACCTGCGCGCGCAAGGCGTCGAGGAACTGTCCGAAGTGAAATCGGCGCAGATCGAGGGCAATGGGGAAATTACCGTCATCAAGCGGGAGTAGCGTTGCGGATACATTGTCCTGCCGCCATGCCGGCCCACCGGGATAGGCGTTAAGCTGGCGTGTCTTTCCAGCCACGCCCGCGCGGCGTGATGCCATCCGATGAGCAATCTTCTTTCCGCACGCCGCGGCTGCCGGCCGCCATGGCTGGCGCTGGCCGCGCTGCTGCTGGCGGCCGCCGGCCACGCCGCGCAGGCGGCCGACACGCTGCGCATCGGCTCCAAGCGCTTCACCGAGTCCTACATCCTCGGCGCGATCCTGACGCAGACCGCGCAGCCGTTCGCCGCCGTCGAATACCGGCCCGGACTGGGCAATACCGCGGTGGTGTACGAGGCACTGAAGGCCGGCGCGATCGACCTCTATCCGGAATACCTCGGCACCATCGAGCGCGAAATCCTCAAAAGCGCCGCGCCGCTATCGCTGGCGGAGGTCAACCGCGCGCTGGCGCCGGCAAGCCTGGCCGCCGCGGTGCCGCTCGGCTTCAACAACACCTATGCGCTGGCGCTGCGCGACGACCCCGAAACCGCCGCGATAGGCAGCCTGTCGCAGCTGGCGCAACACCCGGAAATCCGGCTCGGCCTGTCGCACGAATTCCTCGGCCGCGCCGACGGCTGGCCCGGGCTGGCGCAGCGCTACCGGCTGCCGCAGCAGCCGGTGGGACTCGACCACGGCATCGCCTACGAAGCGCTGGCGGCCGGTCAGGTCGACGGCATCGACGTCTATTCGACCGACGCCAAGATCCATCGCTACCACCTGCGCGTGCTGCGTGACGACCTCGATTACTTCCCGCGCTACGACGCGCTGCTGCTGTACCGGCTAGACGCCGCCACGCGCTTTCCGCCGGCCTGGCAGGCGCTGCAACGGCTGCAGGGACGGATTTCGGGCGCCGACATGATCGCGATGAACGCAGCGGCGGAACTGGACGGCAAGAGCTTCGACGCGATCGCCGCCGCCTTCGTCGCCGCCCAGCCGGCCACTGCGGCGCACGCGGCGGCCTCGGCATCGATGGCGG
>JBAUJK010000173.1:0-6571 GCA_049683695.1 Burkholderiaceae bacterium | reverse complement strand
GGCACGCATCATTCCTCCCCATGCCACGCGTGCCAATCCGCCGCCAACGCTGACTCGCCTCACGCCCAGTTTGGCAATATCGGAAATCGTCATGTCGCTGGCTGATCCGACCAGCAGATTGACCGGTTTTGGATGAACCGCAGCGACCACGGCCTCAATCTCATCACTTGTCCGTATACCGGGGGCATAAAGGCAGTCTGCGCCGATTTGCGAATAGGCTTTTAGTCTTGCAATGGTTTCTGCCAGGTCGGGACGCCCCACGAAGAAGCACTCGGCCCGCCCGATCAGCATCACGTCGCCACCAGCCTTGTCGATGGCACGCCGTGCCGCTCGCAGCCGCTCGCAAGCCTGGTCGATCGAGTACAGCGGCTGCCCTGCCATGCCGGTGGAATCTTCAATGGAGATCCCAGCCACGCCCGTTTCAATTGCCAATCGGACGCTTTCTTCGAGCTGTGTGGCATTGGCGGCAAAGCCGCTTTCAAAGTCCGCGTTGATCGGCACCTCCGTGGCGTCCACCATTTCACTTAGATGTGTCAATACCGTTTCGCGGTCAAGGCTATTGTCAGGACGAGCATGTGACCAGGCCAGGCCTGAACTGGTGGTGGCAAGCGCTTTGAAGCCCAAGCTCTGCAAATATTTCGCACTGCCGATATCCCAGGGATTCGGAAGTACGAAACATCCGGATTGATGCAGTTTCCAGAAATCCTGCCGCTTGGAAGATACACCGGGTCCTTTTGTTGACATGACGTTGCCTTCTCATAAAGTCAGAGTGGATAAGCTATCCCGACAGCTGCACTGCAACCGGCTACGGCGGAAAACCCGGCAGTGCTCAGGGTAAAGAGTCGATGTTTGCCTGACATCGTAATTCCATTTGATCAGCGATGCGTGACGCGGTATTTACACTTGAACTCTGATGGGGTCGGATCATGAACTTCCTCGCGCACTGGCTGGCCACCATGGCGAACAAACCCTTGGGCAATCACCGCAAGGCCGACAGCGGAGGTACGCAGCGCTCGTCGCGGCGAAGCCTCACCCGGAATGATTCAGCTATCTGCATTTCAAGGCAGCAATCGCCCAATTGCATCGAATGTCGGCGCATCCTGCTTAGACCTTGTTGCCAAGGCAGGCCGGCAATTTTTGAAACCGATCTTAATCCTTACCAAATTCTTCTTCCGCCGCGCACTTGCCTACGCAGCCTGGCGACCTATGCTGAATCAGCGCGATTGGCGCGCATTGCCAGGCGCTGCGCTGGACGACAGATAGACCTTATTTTTTCGGAGAAGCATCATGAGCGAAGCAACGGGAAAGCAGGAATTGACCCGCAAGCCGGTCGACCGTCCCGACGAAACCAGGCCGTTCAAGGACGACAAGGGCAAGATGCATGTATTCATGCTCGGCGAGCACGTGGTCGGCCGTGGCGAATTCGAGCCGGGCTGGCGCTGGAGTGAGCACGTCAAGCCCATTGCAGGTACCGATACATGCCAGGCAACGCACACGGGCGTGGTCCTGCAAGGCAAGATGATCGTAAAGATGAACGACGGCGCGCAGGTCGAATACGGACCAGGGGACATGTTCTATATGCCGCCGGGCCACGATGCCTGGGTGGTGGGCAACGAACGCTGTGTGCTGATCGACGTGACCGGTGTGGCAAAGTACGCCAAGCCGCACTAGGTTCCATTACTAGATGAGACTTCAACAGGAGCTCTTCACAGATATTCGTAATCGGTCTTCCCGATCGGGAAATTGATTGCCACATCTGGTCCGGACACCTGCGCCCTGCCTGGACGGCAGGAGTTTTGCCGCCGCAACGATCGAACGGCGGATCAAGCCGCAATGAATGGCGGACAAACTGATCAGAGGCCTTAACAAAACCCGAATATACGGATAATTCGTCCAGGGATGCTGGGCATCGTGCCGGCAGGGCGAGCATGGAACTGCACGGCAATTCCGGCCAACACGGCATCCCGGCGTCCTGACCCGGTCACGGCGCCACCACCACGTCCACCCCCGCCTCCTTCAGCACCGCCTTCATCTCCGCCGTCGGCGCCGCATCGGTAAACAGCACGCCAACCTGCGCCAGGTGCCCCATCCGTACCAGCGCCTGGCGCCCGAACTTGTCACGGTCGGCCACCAGCCAGACTTCGCGCGACTGCTCGATGATCGCCTGTGCCACCCGCACCTCGCGCGGGTCGAAGTCACGCAGCGTGCCGTCGGCCTCGATGCTGGAAATGCCGATGATGCCGATGTCGACCTTGAACTGGCGGATGAAGTCGATGGTCGCCTCGCCGACGATGCCGCGGTCGCGCGAACGTACGGTGCCGCCGGCGATGATGACTTCGGATTGCGGGTTGTCGGCCAGGATCGCCGCCACGTTCAGGTTGTTGGTGACCACATGCAGGCCGGCGTGGTGCACCAGCGCGCGCGCCACCGCTTCGGTCGTGGTGCCGATATTGATCAACAACGAACAGCCCGGCGGCACCCGCGCCGCCACCGCGGCGGCAATGCGGCGCTTGGCGTCGCTGTTCATGTTCTGGCGCCGGCCATAGTCGATGTTTTCGACCGACGACGGCAGGCCGACGCCGCCGTGATAGCGCACCAGCAGCTTGGCTTCCTCCATCTGCTTGATGTCGCGCCGCACCGTCTGCGGCGTCACGTCCAGCTGCCGCGCCAGTTCCTCGACCGACACCGTGACCTGGGTTCGCACCTGGTTCAGCAGCCGGCGCTGGCGCGGGTTGAGCGTCATTCTGATCCCCTGTTGCGTTGAATCAAACCAAAACGAATCGAAACGAACATTTATCGCGATCAAATTTGTTGGTTTTTTTTCTTATACTGTCGTATTGTATCGATGTCCATAGCTTTCTTTCATATTTTTTCGCTGAACATGCACGCACAGTCCGCCCCTTCCGAACGCGCCGATTACGATCTGCTGATCGTCGGCGGCGGCATCAACGGCACCGGCATCGCCCGCGACGCCGCCGGCCGCGGACTGTCGGTACTGCTGTGCGAAAAGGACGATCTGGCCTCGCACACCTCGTCGGCGTCGACCAAGCTGATCCACGGCGGCCTGCGCTATCTCGAATACTATGAATTCCAGCTGGTCCGCAAGGCGTTGATCGAGCGCGAAGTGCTGCTGCGCTCGGCGCCGCACATCATGTGGCCGCTGCGCTTCGTGATGCCGCAGGAAAAGGGCCAGCGGCCGGCCTGGATGATCCGCGCCGGCCTGTTGATGTACGACCTGCTGGCGCGGCGCGAACTGCTGCCGGCCTCGACCGGCATCGATCTGCGCCGCCATCCGGCCGGGGCGTCGCTGCAGCCGCAGTTCGTGCGCGGCTTCGAATATTCCGACGGCTGGGTCGACGATGCGCGGCTGGTGGTGCTGAACGCAATGGATGCCGCCGAAAGGGGCGCGGTGGTGCATACCGGCTGCCGCTGCGAAGCGGCCGAACGCCACGCCGATCACTGGCGCGCCAGCCTGCGCGGCGCCGACGGCGCGGTGCGCACGGTGCGTGCGCGCTGCCTGGTCAATGCCGCCGGCCCATGGGCCGCGCAATTCCTGCAGGGCGCGGCACGGCAGCCGGCCGACCATGCGCTGCGCCTGATCAAGGGCAGCCACATCGTGGTGCCGCGCCTGTTTGAACATCCGTACGCGTACATCTTCCAGCACCCGGACGGCCGCATCGTGTTCGCGATTCCGTACCAGCACGACTTCACGCTGCTGGGCACCACCGACCTCGAATACCACGGCGACCTGGACCGGGTAGCGATCTCGGCAGACGAGGTCGACTACATCTGCCAGCTGGCCAACCATTATTTCCGGAAGCGGATTGCGCCGGTCGACGTGGTCTGGTCGTATTCCGGCGTGCGGCCGCTGCTGGAAGACGCGTCGGCCGCGGCCTCGGCGGTGACGCGCGACTACCGGCTCGACTTCGACGCCGGCACCGCGACCGAGCCAGGGGCGCCGCTGCTGTCTGTATTCGGCGGCAAGATCACCACCTTCCGCAAGCTGGCCGAGGACGCGCTGGAGAAAATCGCGCCGGCGCTCGGCAATAGCCGCGGCGCCTGGACCGCGTCCGCCTGCCTGCCGGGCGGCGACCTGTACGGCGAACGGCCGTCGAACCGCTCGGTGCTGGAATTCGACGCCTGGGCCGACGGCCTGCGGCAGCGCTACGGCTGGCTGCCGGCGCCGCTCTTGGCACGCTACGCGCGCGCCTACGGCACCCGCGTCGAGCGGCTGCTGGCCGGCCGCAACGGGCTGGCGCAACTGGGCGAGGAAATCCTGCCCGGCCTGTACGCGGCCGAAGTCGAATACCTGATCGAACACGAATGGGCACGCTGCGCGGCCGACATCCTGTGGCGGCGCAGCAAGCTCGGCCTGCATCTGGGGCCGGACGCCGAGCGGCGGCTGGACGACTGGATCGGCGCCGCGGCATCAAAGACAGCGGCAACACCGGCGGTGCGCCGCATGTAGGGGGAAATAGGCTGTAACACCGGCACCCGACGCAAGTTCCGCCAGAGAACGCGTGACAAGAGGAGACGACGCAGTGCAGCTGGAACTGGACAACATCAGCAAGAAACAGGGCGCCGAACAGCACCTGTACCCGATGTCGCTGGCGCTGGCGCCGGGCGCGATCAACGTGCTCTTGGGCGCGACCGCGGCCGGCAAGACCAGCCTGATGCGGATCATGGCTGGACTCGACCGTCCGACCACGGGCCGGGTACTGGCCGATGGCCGCGACGTCACCGGCGTGCCGGTGCGGCAGCGCCGGCTGGCGATGGTCTACCAGCAGTTCATCAACTACCCCACCCTTTCCGTGTTCGACAACATCGCGTCGCCGCTGCGCATCGCCGGCGTCGCCGAGGAACAAGTGCGCGCGCGCGTCGCCGCGATGGCCGAGCGGCTGCACATCACCCCCTACCTGCAGCGGCTGCCGACCGAGCTGTCCGGCGGCCAGCAGCAGCGCACCGCACTGGCGCGCGCACTGATCAAGGAGGCCGAACTGCTGCTGCTGGACGAGCCGCTGGTCAACCTCGACTACAAGCTGCGCGAGGAATTGCGGCGCGAACTGGCCGAGCTGTTCGCCGACGGCCGCACCACCGTGGTGTACGCGACCACCGAACCGCTGGAGGCGCTGCAGCTGGGCGGCCACACGGTCGTGCTACATGAGGGTCGGCTGCTGCAGCAGGGACCGACGCTGGCGGTGTTCAACGCGCCGAATTCGGTGCAGGCGGCGCGCACCTTCAGCGACCCGCCGATCAACCTGATGCCGGCCACGCTCGATGCCGACGGCATCGCCCGGCTCGGCGCCGACCTCGCGATCCCGCTGGCGCCGCCGCAGCGCCAGCGCGCTGCCGGGCATGCGCAGATCGTGCTCGGCCTGCGCGCACACAGCCTGCGGCTGGTGCCGCGCGACGAGCGCGACTGCGCGATCGATGCGCGCGTCGACCTGAGCGAAATCAGCGGCTCCGAAACCTACGTGCACCTGCATCGTGGCGAGATCGGCCTGGTAGCGCAGCTGCCCGGCGTACATCCGGTCGCGCTCGGCCAGCAGCGCACGCTGTATTGCCGGCCGGACGAGCTGCTGGTGTTCGGCGCCGACGGCGCGCTGCTGGCGGCGCCGGCCGCCACGGGAGTGCACTGATGGCCCGCATCGACCTGGTCGACCTCGCGCACGCCTACCGGCCGAACCCGGCGGCGCCGTCCGACTATGCATTGCGGCCGATGACGATGCGCTGGGAAGACGGCGGCGCCTACGCGCTGCTCGGTCCTTCCGGCTGCGGCAAGACCACGCTCCTGAACATCATTTCCGGGCTGGTGCGACCGTCGCACGGGCGCGTGCTGTTCGACGGCCGCGACGTTACCGCGCTGCCGCCGGAAGCGCGCAACATCGCGCAGGTGTTCCAGTTCCCGGTGATCTACGACACCATGACCGTGTTCGACAACCTCGCCTTCCCGCTGCGCAACCGCGGCTGGAAGGAAGGCGAGCTCAGAAAGCGCGTCGAGCAGGTGGCGGCGATGCTGGAACTATCGTCCGACCTGAAGCGCCGCGCCAGCGGCCTGGCCGCCGACGCCAAGCAAAAGATTTCGCTCGGGCGCGGGCTGGTGCGACCGGACGTGGCGGCGGTGCTGTTCGACGAGCCGCTGACGGTGATCGACCCGCACCTGAAATGGCTGCTGCGGCGCAAGCTGAAGGAAATTCACCACGAGCTGAAGCTGTCGCTGATCTATGTCACGCACGACCAGGTCGAGGCGCTGACCTTCGCCGACCAGGTGGTGGTGATGACCCAGGGCGAAGTGGTGCAGACCGGCAGCGCGCAGGCGCTGTTCGAGGAGCCGGCACACACCTTCGTCGGCTATTTCATCGGCAATCCCGGCATGAACCTGCTGCCGTGCACGCTGGCCGACGGCGCCGCCTGGCTCGGCAACGGGCCTGACGGCCAGCTGGCGCTGACGCTGCCGGCCGCCGCCGCGCAGGCATTGGCCGCAGCCGGCCAGGCCACGCTCGGCATTCGCCCGGAATTCGTCGAATGCCTGACAGCGCCGCAGCCGGAGGCGCTACCGGCGACGCTGCAC
>JBAUJK010000172.1:0-8225 GCA_049683695.1 Burkholderiaceae bacterium | reverse complement strand
GGCGCGCTCTGAGCATCCGCGTCTTTTCTTTTTGACGGAGAACCCATGCTTTCCCCGGAACAGTTTTTCGGCTTCCTGCTGGCCGCCATGCTGATCACCGTCTCGCCCGGGCCGGACAACCTGATGGTGCTGGGCGTCGGCATTTCGCGCGGACGGCGCCAGGGCATGGCGTTCGGCCTCGGCTGCGCGCTCGGCTGCCTGAGCCATACCGCGCTGGCCACGCTCGGCGTCAGCGCGCTGATCGCGGCCTCGCCGCTGGCTTTCACCACGCTCAAGGTATGCGGTGGCCTGTATCTGATCTGGCTGGGGGCCCAGGCCTTGCGCAGTGGCGGCGGCGCCCGGGTGAAAAGTGTCGGCGGGACCGAGGAGTCGCTGCACAGGTTGTTCGTCAAGGGGCTGATTGCCAATGGCATCAATCCCAAGGTGGTGCTGTTCTTCCTTTCCTTCCTGCCGCAGTTCGTGATCGTCGAGCGTGGCGCCGTCAGCTGGCAGACCGCGCAGCTCGGACTGCTGTTCACCGCGCAGGCGGTGATCCTGTTCGGGCTGCTCGGCTATTTTTCCGGCGCGGTCGGCCAGTGGCTGAACCGCACGCCGCGCGCCGGCATCTGGCTGGATCGTATCGCCGGCACCGTTTTCGTGGCGCTCGGCTTGCGGCTGATCGTCAGCCGCTAGCTCGACCGGCGGCCGTCGAGGCCTGCAATTGGTTGGATGGTAGCCGTGCCCACCAGCGCGCCAGAGGCAGCTCCACCCAGCGATAAAAGGCCACACCCGCGAACAGGCTGGCCGCCCAGGCCAGCAGCATGCCGGCGCCCTGCAACAGCGCTTGCGGCGGCACGAAACGCGTGAACAGCGCGTTCACGATCAGGCAGACGGGAAAATGCACCAGGAATATCGAATACGACACCCGTCCCAGGCCATGGATCAGGCTTGCTCCCGGAGCGGTGTCCGGTAGCCGGGCGCGGCCGGCCACCGCCAGCGCGCAGGCAACCATCAGCGCCACGGCGATGCGGCTGCGAAAGTCGATACTCAAGGCAGCCAATGTCGGCAGCAGGATCGCCGCCAGCAGCAGCGCACTTGCGGCCGGCCGGCGCGCCGGATCGCTCGCCCACCATGCCAGCATGCCGAGGCCATAGCTGCCGAGAAAATAAGGGGCCCAGACATCCCAGTCGGCGTCGCGGTTGAAGTGCAGCAGCGAAGCCGAGACGCCCGCCACGATCAGGAGCGGCACCAGCCATGACGGCAACGGACGGCGCGCGGCAAGGCAGCCCGACAGCCATAGCAGCAGAGTGATCAGGGCGTACAGCTGGAAGTCGATGGCGACATACCAGGCACCGGCCGACACCGATTCGTAGCCGAGCACACTGTGTAGCAACAGCGCATGCGCGGCCAGTTGTGGCAGGCTCGGCGGCGCCGAGATCGAGTAGTGCGTCATCCACTGGGCAGCCAGGGCGGAAGCGGCGACAGCCAGCAGCGTCGCCACCAGGAACGGCGGCACCAGCTTGACGTAACGTCGCAATATTCTGCCCAGCGGATCGGCGATGCCCGAATTCCCTTTGGCGCACAGCGACCTTGCCGCCAGAAAACCGCCGACCACCAGGAACACCTGGACCGCGATGCGGGCATTCAGATCCAGCCAGTCGATCAGGGTCAAGGCCACCGGCCGCACATGGTCGGCCATCGGACCGTAGAACGCCAGATGGTGCAGCACGATCAACTGCGTGGCGATCGCCTTCAGCAAGTTGATGAAGCCGAATTGCGGCTGGGCGGAGCGGGAGGCGGAGGCGAAAGACGTCGGCGCGAACGCAGCGCCTGTCGTTATTGTTCTCATTTGCAATATTTTATCGCTCCGGCGGTTCGCTGGCCGGCTATGCCTGAACGCGGGCGGCTGGGGCGTTTTATTGCGGTACCGGTCGACGCGTCTTGCTCGCGTTTCTCCATGCCTGGTGCCGCGGCAGCGCTCAATGGCTATGGGCGCGCAGTCCCGGCGGCACGCGCGGCTGTGCCAGGCCGTCGCGCGCCAGCCAGCGAGCAGTCTCTTCGGCGGCGCGTCCGATCAGCTCATCGGCATGCGAGAAGTCGTACGGCGACGCCGTCAGCGGGCACAGCGGCGGCACGGTGATGATCTCGGCGCGGTCGCGATAGCGTTCGAGTTCCATCACCAGCTGGTGGGCGATGAGCAGCGTGATGGCATGCAGCGCGCTGGCGATGGCGCTGCGCGGCGGCGCATCGAGAGCGCAGGCGAAACCGGTCGGCAGCACGATGATGCGGCTGGCGCCGAGTTCGATGGCGACGCTGACTGGCGTGTTGCTGGCGATCGCGCCGTCGATCAAATACTGCTCGTCGATGCGTACCGGAGGAAACACTGCAGGGATGGCACAGCTCGCCAGGATGGCCTCGATCACCGGCCCGCTCGACAGGCATACCGTGCCGCCATGCAGCAGGTCGGTCGCCACCACGTGCAAGGGGATGCTCGTCTGCTCAAACGTCGAATAGGGCAGGCACTGTTCCAGCAGGCCGCGCAGCCCGGCCGGGTCGACCGCAAAGCCGCCGTGGCCCGGCAATCCCAGCAAGCCCCGCCAGGCGAGCGGAAATACCGTACCGCGGCGCAGGCCGCGCCAAATTGCCGCCAGCCGTTCAACGCCGTCGGCGTCCGGCGCGCCGGCGAAGTAGGCGCCATTGATGGCCCCCACCGACGAGCCGATCACGAGGTCCGGCGCCAGGCCGTGGGCGACGAGCGCGCGCAGCATGCCCACCTGGACCGAGCCGAAGCTGCCGCCGCCGGCAAGCACCAGGGCTGTCAAGTCATCCGCGCTGTCGTCCATCGTGTCCCATGTCTATTGTTGCCGACGGGTAGCGGAATTGCCGCCTTTCAGGGCAGCGGTTCGGCCACGCCGGGGCAGTTCAGGATGCATATTGCGCTCGCTCAGACAAGCTTGGAAGGTTGCCTATTTTAGTCTGGCGTGATGGGGCTCAATGTTCTATTTTTAATTGAACGATAACCCGTGCCGCTCGCCCTGCCGCAAAGATGCTGGAACGGCGGAGGCGCTTCGCCGCCCAGGCTGTTGACGGAAGTTGGAAGCGAGGCGGGCAGCACAAACACGGAGATCAATCATGGCGACTCCAGCCTGGCAGGTCAGTGGCCAGTACTACGAGACCTGCAATTGCGATTTCGTTTGCCCATGCGCCCCTGGCGGGTTGGCGGCCAAGCCGACAAAGGGCTCCTGCGCATTTGCGATGGCGTTCCAGATCGAGCGCGGCCGCTACGGCGCGGTAGCGCTCGACGGTATCGGTTTCATCATCCTCGGACGAACGCCGGAAGAGATGGGCAAGGGCAACTGGTCGGTCGGCGTCGTTGTCGACGAGCAAGCCAGCGCCGATCAGCGCGATGCCATCACCGCGATTTCGAGCGGCGCCGCGGGCGGCCCGATGGCAGCGCTGTCGGGATTGGTGGGTTCGTTCGCGGGCGTCGAATCCGCGCCGATCCGCTTTGACCGCAGCGGGCTGACATGGTCGGTCAGCGCGCCGCAGCGCATCGACATGGCGGCCGAGGGAGCGATGGGCCTGAATCCCGCCGCGACCGAACCGCTGCACCTGGACCACACCGGCCATCCGGCCGCCGACCGCTTTGCACTGGCCCACGCCTCGCGCAGCCACGTCCACGCGCTGGGTTTTGATTGGGATGACGTCAGCGGCAAGAACAACGGCCAATATGCGCCATTTTCCTGGCAGGGCGGCTGAACCGGCTGCCAACTCAGGGGCGCCGCTGGCCGGGCTCGCCGGCCGCGATCGCCTCGTTATCTGGAGCGCCCTGATCGCCATCACGGCGCTGGCGTGGCTTTATCTCTTTTATCTCGATCACCGAATGACGCCGCCCATGGCGGGCGATACGGCGATGGCCGGGATGGACATGCCGATGGCGATGCCGTGGAGCGCGGCCGATTTCTTCGTCGCCTTCGCCATGTGGGGCGTCATGATGGTCGGCATGATGGTGCCTGCGGCGGCGCCGGTGATGCTGGTGTTTGCCGGCGCCCATGCGCGGCGCGGCGGACGGCGCATGCCGTGGGCCACGCTGCTGTTCGGACTGGGCTACGTTGCCGTCTGGCTCGCCTTCAGCGCCGGCGCCGCGCTCGCGCAGGGAGCCCTGCACCAGGCGGCGCTGCTGTCGCCGGCGGCGAGTGTCTCAAACGTATGGATGGGTGGGGCGATCCTGATCGCGGTCGGCATCTATCAATGGACGCCGCTGAAACGCGCCTGCCTGCGGCACTGCCAGAGCCCGCTCGGATTCCTGATGACGCACTGGCGCGACGGCGGACTGGGCGCGCTGCAGATGGGGATGCGCCACGGCATCTATTGTCTCGGCTGTTGCTGGGCGCTGATGGGCCTCTTGTTCGTGGTCGGCGTGATGAATCTGGCCTGGGTGGCGGCGTTGACGCTGTTCGTGCTGTTGGAAAAGCTGGGGCCGGCCGGCGCCACGGTGGCGCGCGTGGCTGGTGCGGCCCTGGTCGTCGCCGGCATCCTGTCCATCGCCGCGCGGTAAGCGCCCACCACCCCTGGCATCGGTCCAGGTGCCGGACCCGGACCGCCTTTCACTATGCGGCGCGTGTTAGGCGCTTTCGCTATTCATGCGGCCATGCGCGCTCGAGAATCTGGCGTTGCAAGGCGGTTGTGGCCAGGGTGCCGTAGACGCGGCCACACTCGGCGTCGATGCGGCTGGCGATGAAGGCTTCGGCAATCGCTTCCGGCGCCTGCTGCAGCATCAGGCTGCCCTGTACCGCCAGCACCAGCCGTTGCGCCAGCCGCCGGCCCGACCGTTCGCGCTGTTCCGGCGGCGCGCCGAAGTCGTCGCGCACGCCCTGTACCAGCCGGTGCAGGCCGGCATGCGCGGCGGCATCGCGCTCCAGGCTATCGAGCAGCAGCGCCAGACCCTCCGGGTCGCGTTCGGCCGCGCGCAGCACGTCCAGGCACATCACGTTGCCGGAGCCCTCCCAGATCGAGTTGACCGGTGCCTCGCGGTACAGCCGTGCCAGCGGCCCGGTTTCGACGTAGCCGTTGCCGCCCCAGACTTCCATGCATTCGCCAGTGAATTCCAGCGCCCGCTTGCAGACCCAGAACTTGGCGGCCGGTGTCACGATGCGGCGCCAGGCGCGCTCCAGCGGATCCTGCGGCGCCTCGACCGCCTGCGCCAGCCGCAGCATCAACTGCGTCGCCGCTTCCGATTCCAGCGCCAGGTCGGCCAGCACGTTCTGCATCAATGGCTGCTCGGCCAGCTGGCGGCCGAAGGCGCTGCGGTGGCGCGCGTGGTGTGCGGCCTGGACGAACGCGGCGCGCATGATGCCGGCGCTGCCGATCACGCAGTCGAGCCGGGTGTAGTTGGCCATCTCGATAATGGTCGGGATGCCGCGCCCCTCGTCGCCGACCATCACGCCCCAGGCATCCTCGAATTCGACCTCGCTGCTGGAATTCGAGCGATTGCCGAGCTTGTCCTTCAGGCGCTGGATCAGGATCGCGTTCTTGCTGCCGTCCGGCCGCCAGCGCGGCACGAAGAAGCACGACAGGCCGCCTTCGCTTCGCGCCAGCACCAGGTGCGCATCGCACATCGGCGCCGAAAAAAACCACTTGTGGCCGGTGATCAGGTATTCGGCGCCGCGGCCCTCGCCGCGCAGCGCGCGCGCGGTCGTGGTGTTGCTGCGCACGTCGGAGCCGCCCTGTTTTTCGGTCATGCCCATGCCGACCATGATCGAGCTCTTCTGCTCCAGCGGCAGGTCGCGCGCATCGTGTTCGCGCGAAAACAGCTTGTCCTTCAATTGCGCGAACAGCGCCGGCTCGTTCTGCAGCACCGGAATCGCGGCGAAGGTCATCGTGGTCGGGCACAGGCTGCCGGTTTCGACCTGGGTCTGCATGAAATAGGCGGCGGCGCGCGCCACCTGCGCGCCCGGCTTCGGCTCCATCCACGGCAGCGCGTGCAGCGCCTCGCGGCGCACGATGCCGAGCAGCGCATGCCAGCTCGGATGGAATTCGACGGCGTCGATGCGGTGGCCGACGCGGTCGTGCGTCATCAGTTCCGGCGGATGGCGGTTGGCCAGGTCGCCCAGCTGCAGGACTTCCCTGGTTCCCAGTTCGGCGCCGAAGCGCGCCAGGCTGTCCGCGTGCCAGCCGCCGTGGCGGTGGCGCAGGCCGTCCGCCAGCGCGGTGTCGGTGACGAACAGGTTGTAGCCGTCCAGTTCCGGAACCTGGTTGGTGACTTCATGGGTGGGCCATTGCATGCTGTCTCTCCTTGTATGATGGCGGGCACGGCCGCGGCCGGCGCATGGCCCATCATAGCGCCGGCGCGCGGCGCCGATGTTCGTGTTTTCTATGGGCACCGAAAAGTGAGCCAAGCCCCGCTGAAGCCGCGCAGGAAGCCGGTCCAGTCCCGTTCCATCGCCACCCAGGGCGCGATCCTGGATGCCTTTGTTCGGCTTTTGCAGGAGAAGGGCTACGCGCGCCTGACCATGCGCGACATCGCGCTGGTGGCCGGCGTCGGCCTCGGCACCGTCTACGAGCATTTCCCCGGCAAGCGCTCGATTGCCGCCAACTGCATCCGCCAGCGCTTCCGCGGCGCCGGCGCCTGCATGCTGGCGACGGCCGAAGAGTGGCGCGGGCAGCCGCCGGCGGCGCTGGTCGACGCGGTGCTCGACAGCCTGGTGGCGCTGCATGCGGACCGGCCGCAGGAATGGTCGGCGCTGATCGAGCTGGAGCGGCAGATTTCGGATACCGCCGCCTGGCGCAGCCTGTACCGCGAATTCGTCGAACTGTGGCGGGACATCCTGGCGCTGGCCGCGCCGGCGCCGGCCGCTGATACGCTCGACGCTGTCGCCGCGGTGGTGCACGCGGCCGTCTACGGCCTGCTGTACCAGGCCCTGCTGTACCGGCCGGAAAGCGTCCCGCGGCCGGAATTCCGGCGCCAGCTCGGCGCCCTGGTGCACGGCTACCTCGATCGCGCCGCGCTCCGCTGAAGCGGGCGGCGGGTCGGGTAAAATGCTGGCGATACTTCCTTCGCTCCGACTATGTCCTACCAGGTTCTCGCCCGCAAATATCGCCCCCGGAATTTCGACACGCTGGTCGGCCAGGAGCACGTGGTGCGGGCGCTGACGCACGCGCTGGAACAGAAGCGGCTGCACCATGCCTGGCTGTTCACCGGCACCCGCGGCGTCGGCAAGACCACGCTGTCGCGCATCCTGGCGAAGTCGCTGAACTGCACCGGCGCCGACGGCAACGGCGACATCACCGCGCGGCCGTGCGGCGTCTGCGAAGCCTGCACGGCGATCGACGCCGGCCGCTTCGTCGACTACATCGAGATGGATGCCGCGTCCAACCGCGGCGTCGACGAGATGGCGCAGTTGCTGGAGCAGGCGGTGTACGCGCCGTCCAACGCGCGCTTCAAGGTCTACATGATCGACGAAGTGCACATGCTGACCAGCCATGCGTTCAACGCGATGCTGAAGACGCTGGAAGAGCCGCCCGAGCACGTCAAGTTCATCCTCGCCACCACCGATCCGCAAAAGATCCCGGTCACGGTGCTGTCGCGCTGCCTGCAGTTCAACCTGAAGCAGATGCCGCCCGGTCACATCGTCGAGCACCTCGGCAACATCCTCGGCCAGGAAGGCATCGAATTCGAGGCGCCGGCGCTGCGCCTGCTGGCGCAGGGCGCGCACGGTTCGATGCGCGACGCGCTGTCGCTGACCGACCAGGCGATCGCCTACGCCGCTGGCCGCGTGACGCTGGAAGCGGTGCAGGGCATGCTCGGCGCGCTCGACCAGACCTACCTGGTCCGCATCCTGGACGCGCTGGCGGACAACGACGGCGCCGGCCTGTTGGCGGTGGCCGACGAGATGGCGGCGCGCAGCCTGTCGTACGGCGCGGCGCTGCAGGATCTGGCCGCGCTGCTGCACCGGATCGCGCTGGCGCAGACGGTGCCGGCGGCGCTGGCGCAGGATCTGCCGGAGCGCGAGGATGTCCTGCGGCTGGCCGCCCGCTTCGACGCCGAGGAAGTGCAGCTGTACTACCAGATCGCGGTGCACGGCCGCAACGAGCTGGGCCTGGCGCCGGACGAATACGCCGGCTTTTCGATGACGCTGTTGCGGATGCTGGCGTTCCGTCCGCTGGCTGTCGACGATTCCGGCCATGGCGCCGCGCCGACCGCAGCCCAGCCGGCCGCTGGTGGCGCAGCGGCGGCGCGCCTGGCG
>JBAUJK010000171.1:0-4471 GCA_049683695.1 Burkholderiaceae bacterium | reverse complement strand
GCGTGGCCGCCGGGCTGGGCGGCGCCGCGGCGATGGCGCTGGGCACCGTCCTGAGCCGGCGCTGGCAGCCGCCGGTATCGGCGCTGACCTTCACCGCCTGGCAATTGACGGCCGGCGGCCTGCTGCTGGCGCCGGCGGCGCTGCTCTTCGAACCGCGGCTGGGCGTCCCCAGTGCGGCGAACCTGCTCGGCTTCGGCTATCTGACCCTGATAGGCGCGGCGCTGACCTATGCGCTCTGGTTTCGCGGCATCGCGCGGCTGGAACCGTCGGTGGTATCGTCGCTGGGCTTTCTGAGTCCGCTGACCGCAGTGCTGCTCGGCTGGGCGGTGCTGGGCCAGACGCTGACGCTGGCGCAGGCGGCCGGCATGGGGATCGTCGTCTTCAGCGTCTGGCTGAGCCAGCGGGCGGCGGCTGCACCGACCATGCCGCGCGCCGGCACGGCGACGTGACGGGTGCCGACGGAGTCGGCACTTCCATATACTCCCGACATATACGCCTCAAACCGGGCGCCAAGTCGGTGAAATAACCGGATACTCCCAAGTTCATCGACTCCCGCACTTTTGTGCCGGGGTGTCTGCCAGCAGAGCAAAAAAAAGACGTGGCGGACACCGCCACGTCAAATGCAAGCCCGCAAGGGCATCGAAGACGGCGGCGCCGCGTCGATGCCCGGGCGGCTCACCGCGCTAGTTGGAACAGGTGAACGAGGCGGCCGAGTTGACGTCGCCGCTGCCGTTGTACTTCGGCCACTTCGGATAGTCGCACAGCGGCCGCGTGCGGCCCGGCACGCCGGCCGTGTCGGCGACGATCTGGTTGGCGGGGGCGGTACCCTTTTCGACCCAGTTTTCCAGCGTGGTCAGCGAATCCCAGGTCGCATTGAAGGCCGTGCTGACCGCGTGTCCGAAGCCCGCCACTTCATAGTAGCGGGCGAACTTGTCGACTTCCGACGGACCCATGCGGCTTTGCAGGCGCAGGTAATAATCCTCGGTGGCGCGGGTACTCACCAGGATGTCGGACAGGCCGTGCGCCAGCAGCAGCTTGCCTCCCTTGGCGGCAAACGCGTCCAGGTTCACCTGCGTATCGAGCAGCGTGCTCAATTCGCTGATCCGGCCGGCCCACGGGCCCGGATTCTCGGGGTCGAGCGTCAGCGAATCGAAGTTGGGGTCGCGCGTGACCGAATACTTGATCCACTGGTCGACCAGCACGCTGACGTACGGCGCCGTCCGCGGCATCGGCATCGCCGGCTGCGAGGTGCCGAAGGCGAGGAAATTGATGGTCGGCTGCAGCGGCGACGCACTGGCCATGCCGAGATCGGAGCCCCAGACGTTGGCTCCGGTGTAGCCCTTTTCCCCGCTGGCGAGCGCGAAATTGAAGCGGGTATCGGTATTGAGCGTGTGCAGCGCGCCGATCTGCGCATCCGACAGGCAGGTATCGCCGGTATCGGCGCCGCCCGCGCAGCGCAGCGGATTGCCGTTCAGCATCGCGGTCGACGGATCGAAGATGGCGTTGCAGCGCTGCTGGTTGCTGATCAGGCCATCCTTGACGCCATCCAGCTCGTCGCAGGCTGCCATCGCGGCGTCATACAGGACCTTGCGCTTGGCCTGGTTCGGATAGGCGCCCGGCTGCGCCAGCGCGCGCGTGATGCGTTGGCCGGCCAGCAGCGCGGCGGCATCGTTCCAGGCCGGATACCAGGCGATGGCGCCATCCCAATCGGCCGGCCAGCGGGTGATCGACGCCAGCGCTTCGCGGCCGCCGGTGGAGCCGCCGGCGAAATACGCCTTCTGCACCTTGTCTACCGCATAGCGCGCCTTGATCACGAAAATGGCGGCATCGCGCGTCTTCTTGAGCGCATCGCCGCCGAAGTTGCGTGCGGCTTCCTCGTTCAGGGCGAACGAACCATCCTGGGAACCGTACGAATTGGCCTGGTGGCCCGAGTCGCTGGCGAAGGTCGCGTAGCCGCGCGCCAGCGGCGTCGGCCGATCGGCCGGGCCGTGCGGCGCGTTGCCGACGACGTTCGGAATGCTGCCGTCGAAGCCGCCGCCGCCGAACATGACGACCTTGGAATTCCAGCTGGTCGGCAGCGCCACCCTGAACAGAATCTTGGGAGCGGTCTTGTCGACCGGTGCAATGCTGCCGGAAACCAGGCAGTGCTCGGGAATCGCGGCGACGCCGGTGCCGCTGGCGGCGACTACCGTCGCGGTGTCGACCACAGCGCCCGAGGTCGGCATCCCGATCGACGACGCCGGAATCACGGTGCCGGGCAGTTGCGAACAGGCCAGCGGGGCCGGGGATGGCGGCGGCGGCGCCGGATCGTTGCTATTGCCGCTGCCGCATGCGGTGAGCGCGAGCGCCGCCAGGGCGCTACACGCAAGGGGATAGGCCGCTCTCAATTCTTTCATGCTGTCTCCTGCGATGTGATTATGGTTCTGGGCAAACGCCTGTTGCCAGGCGGTTGATGCGGACGGAGATAGACCGTCCAAACAAACAAGCTGACGCGGTTCAATCTTAATGAGCTGTCTTCGGCATTCAATGTGCGCGAGACACATGTCGGATCGCAAAACGGTGTTGCCATCCTCCACTTCCGCAGTGGAAAGTCCGGGCACCGCGCGCTGCGGCGCCGTCCGGCTCAGCGCTGTGCGCCGGCGGGGAGCTGATAGTCCTTGAACTGTTCGCGCACCTTGTTCTTCAGGACCTTGCCGGTTGCCCCGATCGGCAGCGCGTCGACGAATGTGACGTCGTCGGGCGTCCACCACTTGGCGATCTTGCCCTCGTAAAACAAGATCAATTCTTCCTTGGTCACGCTGGCGTCCGGCTTCTTCACCACCACCAGCAGCGGCCGTTCATCCCATTTCGGGTGGAATACGCCGATGCAGGCTGCCTGCAGCACGCCAGGATGCGCCATCGCGATGTTTTCCAGGTCGATCGAGCCGATCCATTCGCCGCCGGACTTGATCACGTCCTTGCTGCGGTCGGTGATCTGCATGTAGCCGTCAGCATCGATGGTGGCGACGTCGCCGGTCGGGAACCAGCCATCCTGCAATATCGCCCCACCTTCGCCCTTGAAATAGCTGTCGATCACCCACGGTCCCTTGACCAGCAGGTTGCCGTAGGTCTGGCCATCCCACGGCAGCTCCTTGCCCTCGTCGTCGACGATCTTCATGTCGACGCCGAAAATCGTGTGCCCCTGTTTTTGCAGGACCGTCTGCCGCCGCTCTTCCGGCAGCTCCAGGTGCTGGCTCTGCAGCGTACAGGCGGTGCCGAGCGGCGACATCTCGGTCATGCCCCAGGTATGCAGCACCTCGACGCCATAGCTATCGCGGAAGGTCTTCATCAGCGCCGGCGGGCAGGCCGAGCCGCCGACCACGATGCGCCTGAACGTCGAGAATTGCAGCCGATGCTGGCCGACGTGGTTCAGCAGACCGAGCCAGACGGTCGGCACGCCGGCCGAGAACGTCACCTTTTCCGCTTCCATCAATTCGTACAGCGAGCCGCCGTCGAGCGCTGGTCCCGGCAGCACCAGCTTGGCGCCGACCATCGGCGCGGTGTACGGCAGGCCCCAGGCGTTGACGTGGAACATCGGCACCACCGGCAGCAGCACATCGCGCCCCGAGATGTGCAGCGCATCCGGCAGCGCCGACCCATACGAATGCAGGATGGTGGAACGGTGCGAATACAGCGCACCCTTCGGATTGCCGGTGGTACCGGAGGTGTAGCACAGGCTGGAAGCCGAGTTCTCGTCGAACTGCGGCCATTCATAATCGTCCGAGGCGGCCTCGATCAGCTCCTCGTAGCACATCAGATTCGGAATCGTGCTCCGGGCCGGCATGCGGTCGCGGCCGCACATCATTACGAAGCCCTTGACCGTCCGGCACTGGGCGGCGAATCCCTCCACCAGCGGCAGGAAGGTGATGTCGAAGAACAGGTACTGGTCCTCGGCGTGATTGACGATGTAGGCGATCTGCTCCGGATGCAGGCGCGGATTGACGGTGTGCATGACGGCGCCGGAGCCGGAGATCGCGTAGTACAGCTCCAGGTGGCGGTAGCCGTTCCAGGCCAGCGTGGCGACGCGCTCGCCGATCCGGACGCCGAGCGCGGCCAGCGCATTGGCCAGCTGGCGCGAGCGCTTGTGGCAGTCGCGATAGGTGTAGCGGTGGATGCCGCCTTCCACCTGCCGCGAGACGATCTGCTGGCTTCCGTGATAGCGGTCGGCATGCCGGATCACCGCGGAAGTCAGCAATGGCTGGGTCATCATCTGGCCCATCAGTGGGCTCTTCGGAAAATGCGGCATCTGGGTCAATATTGTCGGTTGTGCGATTCGGTGGTACCGCGCCGGCGCAGCGCGTCGGCGGCTCAGACTTCCAGCCACTCCTTGCGGATGTCGGCATGGGCGCGCAGTTCGGCCGGCGTGCCTTCGAACACGATCGCGCCATGCCCCATCACGTACACCCGCTGCGAAATCTCCAGCGCAATCGCC
>JBAUJK010000170.1:0-8614 GCA_049683695.1 Burkholderiaceae bacterium | reverse complement strand
GGTGGCGGCCTACCTGACCGGCGGCAGCAGTGCGGCGGCGACGCGCGATGCCGCGCTGGCCGAAGTCGGACGCTGGGCGGCATCGCTCGCGGCCTGACGCCGGTGCCGCGCTCGGGTAGGCAAGCATGCTTCTAAGTATTTGTTTTGTATGGGATTGTGCGGCGCGAAAGCGTCGGTACGGTATAATGTCGGGTTCTTTTCCTTCACCCTGATTCCGTTCCGAAAATACCCGCCAAAGATGCTTTCCACCGCCAACATCACGATGCAATTCGGCGCCAAGCCGCTGTTTGAAAACATTTCCGTCAAGTTCGGCGAAGGCAACCGCTACGGCCTGATCGGCGCCAACGGTTGCGGCAAGTCGACCTTCATGAAAATCCTCGGCGGCGACCTCGAACCGACCTCCGGCACCGTGATGCTGGACGCCAACGAGCGCCTCGGCAAGCTGCGCCAGGACCAGTTCGCCTTCGAGGACATGCGGGTGCTGGACGTGGTGATGATGGGCCACACCGAAATGTGGGCGGCGATGTCCGAGCGCGACGCCATCTACGCCAACCCGGAAGCGACCGACGACGACTACATGAAGGCGGCCGAACTGGAAGCCAAGTTCGCCGAATACGACGGCTACACCGCCGAGGCGCGCGCCGGCGAACTGCTGCTCGGGGTCGGCGTGCCGATAGATCAGCACAACGGCCCGATGAGCAACGTCGCGCCCGGCTGGAAGCTGCGCGTACTGCTGGCGCAGGCGCTGTTCTCGAATCCCGACCTCCTGCTGCTCGATGAGCCGACCTACAACCTCGACATCAACACCAGCCGCTGGCTCGAAA
Source organism: Burkholderiaceae bacterium (assembly GCA_049683695.1). Classification (GTDB taxonomy): domain Bacteria; phylum Pseudomonadota; class Gammaproteobacteria; order Burkholderiales; family Burkholderiaceae_D; genus DATJCV01. The sequence continues at coordinate 7,790 of JBAUJK010000170.1, read as the reverse complement.
ACGTGCTGAACGAGCGCGATTCGACGATGATCATCATTTCGCACGATCGCCACTTCCTGAATCAGGTCTGCACTCACATGGCCGACATGGATTACGGCACGCTGAAGATCTATCCGGGTAACTACGACGACTACATGCTGGCGTCGGCGCAGGCGCTGGAACAGCGGGCGGCCGCCAATGCCAAGGCCAAGGAACGCGTGGCGGAGCTGCAGGATTTCGTGCGCCGCTTCTCGGCCAACAAGTCCAAGGCTCGCCAGGCGACCTCGCGCCTGAAGCAGATCGACAAGATCAAGATCGAGGAATTCAAGCCGTCTTCGCGCCAGAATCCGTTCATCCGCTTCGAGGGCGAAAAGAAACTGCACCGCCAGGCGGTCGAAGTCGAAGGCCTGGCCAAGGCGTACGACCGGCAGATCTTCAGGAATTTCAGCATCCTGGTCGAGGCCGGCGAAAAGATCGCAATCATCGGCGCCAACGGCGCCGGCAAGACCACGCTGCTTCGCTGCCTCGGCGGCGACGCATGCGGAATGCAGCCGGACGCCGGCTCGGCCAAGTGGGCCGAGCATGCCGACATCGGCTACATGCCGCAGGACCCGACCGAGGAATTCGCGGTCGACAGGAACCTGACCGACTGGATGGGGCAGTGGACCAAGGAAGGCGACGACGATCAGGCGGTACGGTCGATCCTCGGCCGGCTGTTGTTCTCCGGCGATGACGTGAAAAAGTCAGTGCAGGTGCTGTCGGGCGGCGAAAAGGGCCGAATGATGTACGGCAAGCTGATGCTGGGCCGGCACAACGTGCTGCTGATGGACGAGCCGACCAACCATATGGACATGGAGTCGATCGAGTCGCTCAACATCGCGCTGGACAAATATGCCGGCACGCTGATCTTCGTGTCGCACGACCGCGAGTTCGTATCCTCGCTGGCGACCCGCGTGCTGGAAATCAAGGAAGACGGCATCGTCGACTTCCAGGGCAGCTACGAGGATTACCTGCGCAGCCAGGGCATCGAATGAGCGCTATGGCGCGGAAATGAAAAAGCGCGGCCGGGTTTCCCGCCGCGCTTTTTTGTTGCCGTGTGGCGACGCGGCAGCTACGAAGAATGGCCGGAGCCGATGATGGTGGTCGGCGGCGGCGGCGTTTCGCCCAGGTACAGCAACTGGTCGAGCCGGTCGCGCAGGCTGCGCGCCATCTCGCTGCCCTTGGCCTTTTGCACCGCTTCCAGGTAAGGCAGACGCAGCTGGCGGAAATCCTCGATCGAGCTGGCCTTCTCGACCTTCAGCTGCAGGCCGTAGCCGCGCAGGCCGAGCGTGTTCTTGATGGTTTCGTTGTAGAAATGGTAGATCGCCTCGAACTGGTTTTCCCCTTCCGGCAGCACCGCTTCGGCGGCCGATTCAGCGGCCGGTTCGGGTGCCGGCGGCGTATCCGGAACGGCGGCCGGCGGCGCGGCCGGGGCAGGAGGGGCAGCAGCGGCTGCCGCCCCGGCTTCGCGAATGAAGCCGCCTTCCAGCAATTCTGCGAGGCTCTGCTCATTCAGGCCGATGCCGGCCACTTTCGCCAGCAGGTCGTCGACGCTGTGCTTGCCATCGATCAGCACCAGCAGGGTGCGCAGGCGCGGCGCCAGGTGATAGCTGCGCGTCGCGATCTCCTCGCGTCCCTTGTCGGTCTTGTCGAATACGGCTGTGCTCATGAGGCCCGCCTTGATGTCGTTAGGAAAATACTACGTCAGATCACCGGCTGCCGCAACTTGCGGTGCGGCGCTGCCGGCTTGTCAAAACGGGGTTAGAATCTGTGCGGTCGCAGCATGAAGCCGCTCCTTCCGCACTTTTCCCGCCCGTAGATCCGGTCCTGACATTCCCGCAGCGAAAGTTCGAGATGAAAACGCATTCGACTCTGTATATCAACGGCGCCTGGGTGGCGCCAGCCCAGTCCGGCACGATCGAGGTCGTCCATTCGCACACCGAACAGGTGATCGCCACCATTCCGGAAGGCACGGCGCAGGACGCCGAACGGGCGGTGGCCGCCGCCCGCGCCGCCTTCGACGGCTGGTCGCGGACCGCGCCGCAGGTGCGCGCCGAATACCTGCAAAAGATCGCCGACGGCCTGAAGGCGCGCAGCGACGAGCTGACGCAGACCATTGCCGCCGAAGTCGGTATGCCGGCCAAGCTGGGCGCGAAAGTGCAGGTCGGCCTGCCGATCTGGCACTGGGGCAATTACGCCAAGCTGGCGACCGCGTTTGCGTATGAAGAAAAGGTCGGCAACTCGCTGGTGCTGCGCGAGCCGGTCGGCGTGGTGGCCTGCATCACGCCGTGGAATTTCCCGCTGTCTCAGATCACGCTGAAGGTGGCGGCGGCGCTGGCAGCCGGCTGCACGGTGGTGCTGAAGCCGTCCGAAGTGGCGCCGCTGAACGCCTTCATCCTGGCCGAGGTGATCGACGCCGCCGGCCTGCCGCCGGGCGTGTTCAACCTGGTGACCGGCTACGGGCCGGTGGTCGGCGAAGCGCTGGCCGCGCATCCGGAGGTCGACATGGTGAGCTTCACCGGCTCGACCCGCGCCGGCAAGCGCGTGGCCGAACTGGCTGCCGCCAACGTCAAGCGCGTGACGCTGGAGCTGGGCGGCAAGTCGGCCTCGGTGCTGCTGCCGGACGCCGATTTCGACAAGGCGGTCAAGGGCACGGTATCGGCCTGCTTCCTGAATTCCGGCCAGACCTGTTCCGCCCACACCCGCATGCTGGTGCCGCACAGCCGCTTCGCCGAAGCCAAGGAACTGGCGAAGGCGGCGGCCCAGGGTTACACCGTCGGCGATCCGCTGGCCGACAGCTCGCGCCTGGGCCCGCTGGTGTCGGCGGTGCAGCGCGACCGCGTGCTGTCGTACATCAAGAAGGGCGTCGAGCAGGGCATGGAACTGGTCTGCGGCGGCGCCGACGCGCCGCATCCGACCGGCTTCTACGTGCAGCCGACCGTGTTCGCGACCACCGATTCGAAGGCGATCCTGGCGCAGGAGGAAGTGTTCGGCCCGGTGCTGACCATCATTTCCTACCAGGACGAGGAAGACGCGGTGCGCATCGCCAACGACAGCATCTACGGTCTCGGCGGCGCGGTCTGGGCCGGCAGCGACGACGATGCGCTGCGGGTGGCGCGCCGGATCCGCACCGGCCAGGTCGACATCAACGGCGGCCCGTTCAACCCGCAGGCGCCGTTCGGCGGCTACAAGCAATCCGGCACCGGGCGCGAAAACGGCGTCTACGGGCTGGAGGAATACCTGCAGTACAAATCCTTGCAGTTGAAGGCGTCGGCCTGATATGAGGGATGGCCGCGCAGTGGCGCGGCCGCCTGCCCGTTTGATTGAGTGAGTGCAATAACCATGTCGTCCCAGCCCGTCAAGATTGTCGAATTCGAACGCCCGCAAATGGAAAGCGGCACCAGCTGCACCGCCCAGGCCTGGGCGCGCGTGCCGGCGACACCGTCGCCGGCGGAAAAGCTGGTCCTGAAGGAGCGCATCCGCCGCCTGCTGAAGGAAAGGCAGGCGGTACTGGTCGCGCACTACTATGTCGATTCCGACCTGCAGGACCTGGCCGAGGAAACCGGCGGCTGCGTCTCCGATTCGCTGGAAATGGCGCGCTTCGGCCGCGACCACCCGGCCAAGACGCTGGTGGTCGCCGGCGTGCGCTTCATGGGTGACACCGCGAAGATCCTGAGCCCGGAAAAGACCGTGCTGATGCCGGACCTGGACGCCACCTGCTCGCTCGATCTCGGCTGCCCGCCGGAGCAGTTTGCCGCCTTCTGCGACGCCCACCCGGACCGCACCGTGGTGGTGTACGCCAACACCAGCGCGGCGGTGAAGGCGCGTGCCGACTGGATGGTGACTTCGTCGATCGGCCTGAAGATCGTCGCCCACCTGCACGCGCAAGGCAAGAAGATCCTGTGGGCGCCGGACAAGCATCTGGGCGCCTACATCCAGCAGCAGACCGGTGCCGACATGCTGCTGTGGCAGGGCTCGTGCCTAGTGCACGACGAATTCAAGGGCATCGAGCTGGAACTGCTGAAGAAGGAGCATCCGGGCGCCAAGGTCCTGGTGCATCCGGAATCGCCAGCGGCGGTGGTGGCGCTGGCCGACGTGGTCGGTTCCACCTCACAGATGATCGCCGCCGCGCGCGATATGGACGCCACCGAGTTCATCGTCGCCACCGACCGCGGCATCCTGCACAAGATGCGGATGGCGGCCCCCGGCAAGCACTTCATCGAAGCGCCGACCGCCGGCAACAGCGCCACCTGCAAGAGCTGCGCGCACTGCCCGTGGATGGCGATGAACGGTCTGCAGAACCTGGCCGACGTGCTGGAGTCCGGCAGGAACGAAATCCACGTCGATCCGGAGATCGGCCGCAAGGCCTACGTCTGCATCGACCGCATGCTGGCCTTCGCCGCCGCGCAGAATGCCAAGGTGCGGCCGTCGTCCGACCTGGCCCAGGAACAACAACTGTTTGCCGGCGTCGGTCCGGCTTGAGCGTGTCCGTGAATCCCCTGCACAACCCCTTCGCTCCTTTCGATCCGGCGCTGGCCGCCGCCTTTCGCCGTAACATCGCCGACGCCATCGCCGAGGACGTTGGTAGCGGCGACCTGACCGGCCTCCTGGTGCCGGCCGACGAACGGGTGCGCGCGCGCGTGATCGTGCGCGAGGAAGCGGTGCTGTGCGGCGCACCATGGTTCGCCGGCGTGATGCAACAGATCGACGCCGCCATCCACATCGGCTGGCGCTACGCGGAAGGCGATTTGATGGCTGCCGACAGCGAGGTCTGCGTGATCGACGCGCCGGCGCGCACGCTATTGACCGCCGAGCGCAGCGCGCTGAACTTCCTGCAACTACTGTCCGGCGTGGCGACCGCCACCCGCCGCTACGTGCAGACAACCGCCGGCACCCGCGCCAAGATCCTCGACACCCGCAAGACTTTGCCGGGGCTGCGGCTGGCGCAGAAGTACGCGGTGCGCGTCGGCGGCGGCGACAACCAGCGGCTGGCGCTGTACGACGGCATCCTGATCAAGGAAAACCACATCGCCGCGGCCGGCGGCGTCGGCGCCGCGGTGCGCGCCGCGCAGGCGCTGAACGCCGGCGTGTCGATCCAGGTCGAGGTCGAAACCCTGGCGCAGCTCGACGAGGCGCTGGCGGCCGGCGCGCAATCGGTCCTGCTCGACAACTTCACGCTCGACGCGATGCGCACCGCGGTGGAAGCCAACCGCGGCCGCGCGTTGCTGGAAGCGTCCGGCGGCATCAGCCTGGACACGGTGCGCGCGATCGCCGAAACCGGCGTCGACCGCATTTCGATCGGCAGCCTGACCAAGGATGTCCGCGCCACCGACTATTCGCTGCGCATCCTCGGGCCGGCACCGGTCGGTCGGGCGGTCGGCATCGCGGCCTGAGTTTCCCTTCATATACTCCGGTCAATCCAGGTCTGTGCCGGGCATGGATAGTGCGGTTTTAGCGCATACTCCCTTATAAGTTTTCTCGCCGCTGTGGATCCTTGCTGGCGGGGCGAAGCATGCCGCGCGGCGGACCCGGCCAGGTCGGGTCCGTTGTCGAATTGTCACCCAAGATTTGACGTGCTAGGATGCGCGCTCTTCAACTTCCGGAGCTTTTCCTGTGGATAGCAGTCCCAGTTGTCGCCGGCATGGCGACTTCGCACAGGCAAGGTAGCTCGGCACTCTTTCGCGCCGCCGCCTTGCCATACTGGCAGGGTGCGGCCAACGGCAGCCATTCGCGGCTGCCGTGACCATTCCCTCATGTTCGATCCGGTCATCGCCCTGCGGTGACCGCTTTGCCGTGCGCAGGACCGATATCTGTGCGGCGGCGTGGAGGGCGCATGCGTCAATCCCGAAACTCATTTCTGTACTGGCTGCCGGCGATCTTGTGCGGCGGCCTGATGGCGTCCGCCCAAGCGGCGCGGCCGCTGGTCACTGACGATGCCAGGATCGTCGATCCCGGCGCCTGCCAGCTCGAGACCTGGTTCAAGCGCAATCGCGACAGCAGCGAAACCTGGGCGCAGCCGGCCTGCAACCCGACCGGCAACCTGGAACTGACGCTGGGCGCCGCGCGCACCAGCGATGCCGGCGGCACCCGCACCAGCGATCTGGTGCTGCAGGCCAAGACCATCGTCAAGCCGCTGGAGCCGAACGGCTGGGGCTGGGGCATCGCGTTCGGCAGCAACCGTCATCCCGACATCGGCGGCACGCGCGACTGGTATGCGACCGTGCCGCTGAGTATGTCCTTCAACGACGACCGCCTGCTGTTGCACGCCAACCTGGGCTGGCTGCGCGAGCAGGAGCAGCGCCGCGACCGCCTGACCTGGGGTTTGGCGTCGGAGGCGCAGATCGATGCGCGCAACGGCTTGATCGCCGAAGTGTTCGGCCAGGATCAGGGCCGGCCCTTTTACCAGTTCGGACTGCGCCACTGGCTGCTGCCGGAGCGGGTGCAGATCGACCTGACCTATGGTAACCGCTTCGGGCGCGACGACGCCGAACGCTGGTTTTCGATCGGCTTGCGGCTGCTGACGCCGGCCTTCCTCCCTTAAACGCCCGGCTTTTCCGTTGCCGAACCACCGACATGCCTGAATCGATACGCCTGCCGCCCACCTGAGTCCTGAACTGCAGGGACGGGCGGCGCTGGAGAAGAATAATGAACCTGACCCTGTTGAAAGAATTCTTCGCGGGATTTTTGCGCTCCCGCCACATCGGCCGCCATTTCCGCCGGCTGGCCGTGCTGGACACGCTGACCGGCAGCGGCGTCAGCCGCGATTTGCCGGCTCATCTGGGCCGCGCGCTGGTCACCGCTTCCGACGAGGACGCCGGCGCGCTGCTGGCGCGGCTCGGCAGCCAGGCCGACGGCCTGACCGAAACGCAGGCGGAAGCGATCCGCGAGCGCGTCGGTCCGAACGAGGTCGACCACGAAAAGCCGCTGCCGTGGTGGCGCCACCTGTGGCATTGCTACAGCAATCCGTTCAATCTGCTGCTGACGCTGCTGGCGCTGATTTCGTGGGTGACCGAGGACCTGACCGCGACGCTGGTGATCGGCACCATGGTGGTGCTGTCGACGCTGCTGCGTTTCTGGCAGGAAGGGCGCTCCAACCGTGCTGCCGACGCGTTGAAGGCGATGGTCAGCAATACCGCCACCGTGCTGCGGCCGGCCGATGGCTCCGGGGCGCCGGGCGCGCCGCCGCGGGTCGAACTGCCGATCCGGCTGCTGGTGCCGGGCGACCTGATCTTCCTGTCCGCCGGCGACATGATCCCGGCCGATTGCCGCGTGCTCGGCGCCAAGGATCTGTTCGTCGCGCAGGCGGCGATGACCGGCGAATCGATGCCGGTGGAAAAATTCGCGCTGCAGCGCCAGCGCGAAGCGGTCAATCCGCTCGACCTCGACAACATCCTGTTCATGGGCACCAACGTCGTCTCCGGTGCCGCCACCGCGGTGGTGCTGGCTACCGGCAACGGTACCTATTTCGGCGCGCTGGCCAGCCGCGTCACGGCCACCGAGCGCGTGCCGACCGCGTTTCAGGCCGGCGTCAACAAGGTCAGCTGGCTGTTGATCCGCTTCATGCTGGTAATGGTGCCGGTGGTGCTGCTGATCAATGGATTCACCAAGGGTGACTGGCTGGAAGCCTTCCTGTTCGCGCTGTCGGTCGCGGTCGGCCTGACGCCGGAAATGCTGCCGATGATCGTCACCTCGACGCTGGCCAAGGGCGCGGTGATGCTGTCGCGCAAGAAGGTGATCGTCAAACGGCTCGATGCGATCCAGAACTTTGGCGC
>JBAUJK010000169.1:0-5916 GCA_049683695.1 Burkholderiaceae bacterium | reverse complement strand
TTTCCGCTCCCGCCGCCCCGGCCCCCCTCGCGGCCGCCGCCAGGAGCGAGCAAGCGGCTCCAGCGCCGGCGCCGGTCAAGGACATCCAGCCGTTGACGCCGCAGCAGCAAGCCGAAAACGCCTACCGGCGCGGGCTGCGGGCGCTGCAGCGGGGCGATGCCGGCGATGCCCAGGCGGCGCTCGAGCAGGCGCTGGCGGCCGATCCGCACCATGCTGCGGCAAGGCAGACGCTGGCCGGTCTGCTGCTGGACGAGAAACGGCCGCAGGCGGCGGTCGATCTGCTGCAGGCCGGCTTGCGGCTCGATCCGGCGCAGACCGGCATGGCGATGATCCTGGCGCGCATCCAGGTGGAGCAGGGCGCGACCGGCGCCGCGCTCGATACGCTGCAGCGCAGCTTGCCGGATGCAACGGAACGGGCCGACTACCAGGCCTTCCTGGCGGCGCTGCTGCAACGGCAGCAGCGGCATGCGGAGGCGATCGAGCACTACCGGCTGGCGCTGCGGCAGGCGCCAGCGAATGGCGTCTGGTGGATGGGGCTCGGGATTTCTCTGCGCGACGCCGGCCGTACGACCGAGGCGCGCGACGCCTTCACGCAGGCGGCGGCTGGCAACGCGCTGTCGCCGCAGTTGCGCGCCTTCGTCGAGCAGCAGCTGCAGCAGTTGCCGGCGCAGCCTTAGCTTGATGCGCCGATCCGACCGACGCGCCGGCGGCCGGCGCGGGTTATCATCGGCGCCCGATCATCGATTCACAAAGGAGACTCCATGCTGAAGTTATGCGGCTTCGCCGCCAGCAATTACTACAACAAGGTAAAGCTGGGCCTGCTGGAAAAGGGCGTCGCGTTCGAGGAACAACTGGTGTGGGCAGACCGCGCGCCGGCGCTGCTGGAAAAATCACCGCTAGGAAAAATCCCCTATCTGGAAACCGAGCATGGCGTGCTGCGCGAATCGGCGGTGATCGCCGAATACATCGAAGCCCTCCATCCGCAGCAGCCGCTGCTGCCGGCCGAGCCGTTCGCCGCCGCCCGCGTGCGCGAGCTGATCGTGTTCCTCGAACTGCACCTGGAACTGGTGGCGCGCGAGCTGTATCCGCAAGCCTTCTTCGGCGGCACCGTGTCCGAGGAAACCAAGGCGCGCGTGCAGAAGCTGTTGGCACGCAATATCCCGGCGTTCGCGAAGCTGGCGCGGTTCGAACCCTTCATCGGCGGCGCCCAGTTCACACTGGCCGATTGCGCCGCGATCGTGCATTTGCCGCTGGTATCGCTGGCGACCAAGGTGATCTATGGCGAGGACATGCTGGCCGAATTGCCGGTGCGTGCCTACCTGAAGGCGATGGGCGAGCGGCCGGCGGTGCAGAAGGTCAATGCCGACCGCAAGGTCAACCAGGAATTGATGATGCAGCGCTACGCCAAGTAGGACAAGCACGGCGCCGCCGGCCGGCGGCGCATACTCCCTTTGATGTCAGTCTATGCCGGGTGTCCACCGGTGTTTTTCTCGACATACTCCCTGTTATAGCCGTTCCAACCGCTGCAGCGCGCTGCGCAGCGTGTCGTCCTTCTTCGCATAGCAGAAACGTACGATGCCGGATTCGCGCGGCTGGCTGTAGAACGCCGACACCGGAATCGCGGCGACGCCGATTTCGGCGGTCAGCCATTGCGCGAACTCGACCTCCGGCAGGTCCGACACCGCCGAATAGTCGACGCACTGGAAATAGGTGCCGTCGGCCGGCAGCAGGCGCAGCCGCGTGCGTTCCAGGCCGGCGCGGAACAGGTCGCGCTTCCTGCGGTAGAAGGCCGGCAGTTCCAGGTAAGGCGCCGGGTCCGCCATGTATGCGGCCAGGCCGTGCTGCACCGGCGTATTGACGGTGAAGACGTTGAACTGATGCACCTTGCGGAATTCACGCGTCAGCGCCGCCGGCGCGGCGACGTAGCCGACCTTCCAGCCGGTCACGTGATAGGTCTTGCCGAAGCTGGACACCACGAAGGCGCGCGCCGCCAGTTCCGGATCGGACGACACAGATTGGTGGCCGGCATCGTCGTACACCATGTGTTCGTACACTTCGTCCGACAGGATCAGGATGCCGCTGCCGCGCACGATGTCGCCCAGCGCCGCCAGGTCGGCCGCGCGCAGGATCGAGCCGGTCGGGTTGTGCGGTGAATTGACGATGATCAGCCGCGTTTTCGGGCCGACCGCGGCCGCCACCTGCGCCCACGGCACCGTGTAGCCGTCCGGTCCGACCTCCATCTGCACCGGCACCGCGCTGCCGCCAGCTAGCGTGATCGCCGGCAGGTAGCTGTCGTAGGCCGGTTCGATCACGATTACTTCGTCGCCCGGATGCACGGCGCACAGGATCGCGGTCAGGATCGCCTGCGTGGCGCCGGCGGTGACGGTGATTTCGGCGTCGGCGTCGTAATCATGGCGGTACAGGCGTGAGATCTTGGCGGCGATCGCCTGCCGCAGCGCCGGCACTCCGGTCATCGGCGGATACTGGTTCAGGCCGTTTTTCATCGCCGCCGCCACCGCTTCCACCAGATCGGGGTCGCAATCGAAATCCGGGAAGCCCTGGCCGAGGTTGACCGCGTTCTTTTCGGCAGCCAGCGCCGACATCAGCGTGAAGATCGTGGTGCCGACCGCCGGCAGCCGCGACGGCAGCTGGCTGGGATCGATGGCGGGCGAAAGCGGTGCGTTCATGGCCGGTAATCAGAAATGGAAAGGAAAGAAAGCAATGGGAGCGGCGGAGCGGACAGCGGTCGCGGCGCCTATTCTAGCGCCGCTACCGGCATCGCTTCGCGCTCCAGCCACGTTTCCGGCGCCAGGATCGCGAACAGGCCGGCGCGCGCGGTCCTTTTCGCCAGTTTCAACAGCGCCTTGTCCTTGGTGATCAGCGCGCAGGCGCCGGCGTCGCGCGCCAGCTCCAGGAATTTCTGGTCGTCGGCATCCTTGCACAGCGGCAGGCGCGCCGCCTCGTTTACGGATTCTGCCGGCGGCGACGGCAGGCAGGTGACCAGCGCGTCGAATTCGCGCTCGACCGCCGGCCGCGCGGCGGCGTCCAGCGGCAGGTGCGGATAGCCGAGTACGATCTGCCATTCGCGCCGGCAGTCGTCGCGCGTCACCGCCTGCAGCCGGCCGGCGCGCAGCGCCTCCAGCAGCGCCGCCCAGCGCGCATCGCGGAACACGAACAGGTCGAGGCAGACGTTGGTGTCGATGACGATGCGTTTCGGTATCATGGCGCCACTTTTTGGATGGAGATGTGCTGAAGATGTTGATTGTCCTGTCGCCCGCCAAGTCGCTCGATTACGAAACGCCGCCGGTCACCGAGCAGCACAGCAAGCCGGATTTCCTGGCGCGCTCGGCGCAGCTGGTGGAGATCCTGAAGGCCAGGTCGCCGGCGCAGCTGGCCAGCCTGATGCGCATTTCCGATCCGCTGGCGCAGCTGAACGCGCAGCGCTATGCCGACTGGACACCGCGCTTTTCGCGCCGCAATGCGAAGCAGGCGGTGCTGGCATTCAACGGCGACGTCTACGAAGGCCTGCAGGCGGCCACGCTGTCCGCGGCCCAGCTCGACTACGCGCAGGCGCACATCCGGATTCTATCGGGTTTGTACGGCGTGCTGCGCCCGCTCGACCTGATGCAGCCGTATCGGCTGGAGATGGGCACGCGCCTTGCGAATCCGGCCGGGCGCGACCTGTATGCATTCTGGGGCGATACCGTGACCGCCGAGCTCAATCGCCTGCTGGCGGCGCAAAAGGACGGCGTGCTGATCAATCTGGCGTCGGAGGAATATTTCAAGGTCGTGCAGCGCGCGCAATTGCGGCACCCGGTGATCACGCCGGTGTTCGAGGACTGGAAGGGCGGCCGCTACAAGATCATCTCGTTCTACGCCAAGCGCGCGCGTGGCCTGATGGCGCGTTATGCGGCGCAGCACCGGGTGGCGCGGCCGGAGCGGCTGCAGCGCTTCGATGCCGAAGGCTATGCGTTCGACCCCGCCAGTTCGGATGCGCATACCTGGGTGTTCCGGCGCCGGCTGGGAAGCTGATCCGGCAAGGCGATTTGCCCGCCGCAAAAGAAAAAAGCCTCGGCGAACCGAGGCTTTTTTAGTGACGGGTGGTTACCAGATCTTCCACCACGGCGCCTTCTTCTTGCCGCCGGTGGCAGCCAGGTCGCTGTTCGGGAAATTCAGCTTCAGCACGCGTTCGGCATCGTCGCGCAGCTGCGGCAAGCCGAGCGCATCGTAGGAGCGCACCATGATGTACAGCGCTTCCTCGAGCGCCGGCGCTTCGCGGTATTCGGCGACCGCGGTCTGCGCGCGGTTGGCCGCCGCCAGATAGGCGCCGCGCCGGTAGTAGTAGTTGGCCACGTGCACTTCGTGCTGCGCCATCGCGTTGACCAGGTACTTCAGGCGGGCGGCGGCGTCGGCGGCATAGATGCTGTTGGGGAAGCGCTCGACCAGCAGCTTGAACGAATCGAAGGCTTCGCGCGCGGCTTTCGGGTCGCGCTCGGTAGCATCCTCGCTGGCGAGGAAATCGAACAGGCTGACCTTGTCGTTGAAATTGATCAGGCCGCGCAGGTAATACATGTAGTCGACGTTCGGATGATTCGGATGCAGCTTGATGAAGCGCTCCACCGCCGCCAGCGCCTGCGGCTGGTCGCCCTGGCGGTAGTAGGCGTAGGCGATTTCCATCTGCGCCTGCTGCGCATAGGTGCCGAACGGATAGCGCGATTCCAGTTTTTCGAAGTAGCGCACCGCCTTGTCGTAGTCGCCGGAGGACAGTTCGTCATGGGCCTCCGCGTATAATTTCGAGGCCGACCAGCCGGCGGTTTCATCCGGCGCCTCGGAAAACACGCCGCATCCCGCCAGCGCAAACGCGAACAGCACGGCAAGCCACTTCGATGAAATTTTTTGCATGGTATTTGGCAGGATTGCATATCAACAAGGAAGCGATTATAGCCGATGAGTTCGTCTCCAATACCGGATGAAACGCCGTTTTCGGCCGTACTGCCGCCGCCCGCCGGGATCGACGAAAACGGCGACGGCGACGACGGCTGGCCGGAACTGGCGCCGCTGCGGCTGCGCCTGGATGCGGCCGATTGCGGCGTGCGGCTGGACAAGGTACTGGCACGCCACGCGCCGCAGTTTTCGCGCAGCCGCCTGCAGCAATGGATCGAGGCCGGACGCGTCACGCTCGACGGCACCGTTGCCCGGATGAAGCAGCCGGTGCACGGCGACGAGGAAGTGGTGTTGCTGCCGCAGCCGGCGCCGGAAGACACGGCATTCAAACCGGAGCCGATGGCGCTGGCGATCGTCGCCGAGGACGAGGCGCTGCTGGTGCTCGACAAGCCGGCCGGGCTGGTGGTGCATCCGGCCGCCGGCAACTGGTCCGGCACGCTGTTGAACGGCTTGCTGCACCATTGCCCGGCGTTGGCCGGGGTGCCGCGCGCCGGCATCGTGCACCGGCTGGACAAGGATACCAGCGGCCTGATGGTGGTCGCCAAGACACTGGAGGCGCATACCGACCTGGTGCGCCAGCTGCAGGCGCGCACGGTACGGCGCGAATACCTGGCGCTGGCCTGGGGCCGCGCGCAGGCCGGCGGCACGGTCGAGCGCGCGATCGGCCGTCATCCGCGCGACCGCGTGCGGATGGCGGTGTTGGACGAAGCCGCTGCCGGCGCCAAGCCGGCGGTGACCCGCTACCAGCGGCTGGCCGGTGGCCAGCTCGACGGCCGCGAAGTCAGCCTGCTGCAGTGTCGGCTGGAAACCGGCCGCACGCATCAGATCCGGGTCCACATGCAATCGCTCGGCTTGCCGCTGGTCGGCGACGCGCTGTATGGCAAGCCACATTTGGCTTCGGTCTTTCCGCGCCAGGCGCTGCAGGCCTGGAAGCTCGGCCTGGTGCATCCGGTGACGCGCGCGCCGCAAGCC
>JBAUJK010000168.1:0-2410 GCA_049683695.1 Burkholderiaceae bacterium | reverse complement strand
TCTGGAAGCTGCGCGACAGCCCGCGCCGGTTGATTTCGAACGGTTTCAGCCGGGTAATGCTGTCGCCGCGCAGCAGGATGTCGCCGGCGCTGACCGGAAAGCGGCCCGAGATCAGGTTGAACAGCGTTGACTTGCCAGCGCCGTTCGGGCCGATGATGGCGATCCGCTCGCCCTGCGCCACCTGCAGCTGCGCCCCGCGAATGATTTCGGTCTTGCCGAAACTCTTGCGCACGTCCCGCAATTCAAGCGCATACGTCATGCCGCCGCCCTCCGGATCGCATCTTCGATTTCCATGTTCGCTTCTCCCCAGGCCTGGCTGAACGCCGGCCGCGTGCGCCAGAAGCCGAATGCACCGACGGCCAGCAGCGCCAGCGCCACCAGCCAGCCGCCGGGCGCGGTGGTGTCGACCGCGACGCCGAACAGATTTTTCATCGGTCCGCTGGCTGAATTCAGCGTCAGGTGGTACAGCATCTCGATCATCATCACGACGCCGAGGCAGGCGATCAGAGTCATCACCCCGACCAGCAACAGCTTCGGCCAGACGCGGCCGAACTTGCCGAACTTCATCAGCCGCACGTTCATCATGATCAGGCTGGCGATGCCGCCCGGCGCGAACATCACGATGATGATGAAGAAGATGCCCAGGTACAGCTGCCACGCCTTGGTATAGCTGGACAGCATCACGGTCAGGAACACGCCGACCACGGCACCGATCATCGGACCGAAGAAGAAGCCGATGCCGCCGATGAAGGTGAACAGGAGAATGGCGCCGGAGCGGATGATGCTGACGTTCTCGGCACTGACGATCTCGAAATTGATCGCCGACAGACCGCCGGAAATACCGGCAAAGAAGGCCGACAGCACCAGCGTCAGGTAGCGCACCCACTGGGTGTTGTAGCCGATGAATTCGGCCCGCTCCGGGTTGTCGCGCACCGCGTTCGCCATGCGGCCGAGCGGCGTCTGCGTGAATGCGAACATGCCGATGGTGCTAATGAACAGCCAGAACGCCACCAGGTAGTACACCTGGATCTGCGGTCCGTAGGTGATGCCAAAAACCGGTTCGCCGATCACCCGGTTGGTGGTGATGCCGCCCTCGCCGCCGAAAAATCCGGGAAACATCAGCGAGCACGCGAACACCAGCTCGACAATGCCGAGCGTGATCATCGCGAACGTGGTGCCGGATTTCTTGGTGGTGACGTAGCCGAACAGTACGCCGAAGAATATCCCGGCCAGGCCGCCAACCAGCGGAATCAGCGTGGTCGGCACCGGCAGCTGACCGTCGGCGGCCATGTTCATTGCATGGATCGCGATGAACGCGCCGAGGCCGGAATAGGCGGCATGGCCGAACGACAGCATTCCGCCCTGCCCCAGCAGCATGTTGTAGGACAGCGCAAAGATCATCACGGTACCCATTTCCGACAGCAGGGAAACGGATGCACCCTGGGTGAAGACCAGCGGCGCGACGATCAGTATCAGCGCGAACAGGGTCCAGATGATCCAGCGCCCGAGGTTGATCGGTTCGAATTTCATGGTGGTGGTCATGGTGGTGTTCATCTGCATCAGCCTTCCCGTGTACCCATCAGCCCCTTGGGCCGGAAGATCAGGATCAGCACCATCAACAGGTACGGCAGGATCGCCGCCGATTGCGCGATGGTCAGATTCAGCACCGAATAGCCGAAAGTATCCGGCGTGATCTGGGCGCCGAATGTCCCGAGCAGGCTGGAGAACGAATAATCGAGCGCCACTGCGAAGGTCTGGATCACGCCGATCAGCAGCGACGCCAGCAGGGCGCCCGCCAGCGACCCCATGCCGCCGACCACCACCACCACGAAGATAATGCTGCCGACCGCCGCCGCCATGTTCGGCTCAGTGACGAAGGCATTGCCGCCGATTACGCCGGCCAGACCGGCCAGCGCACAGCCGCCACCGAACACCAGCATGAATACGCGCGGCACGTTGTGGCCGAGCGCTTCCACCATGTCCGGATGGGTCAGCGCCGCCTGGATCACCAGGCCGATGCGGGTGCGCGTCAGCATCAGGTAGACCGCCACCAGCATCAGCACCGCCACCAGCATCATGAAGCCGCGGTAGATCGGAAAGGTGGTGGTGAACAGCGTGAACAGCGGACCATCCAGCTCGGCCGGGATCGGATACGGCACCGCCGCCCGCCCCCACACCAGCTGCACCAGTTCGACCACCTCGTCGGACAGGACGAGGGTGAACAGCAGTTCCGGCACGTGGCCGTACTTGTGCACGGTACGCAGGCCATAGCGCTCGACCAGTGCGCCGAACAGGCCGACGATCAGCGGCGCGATGAACAGCGCCGGCCAGAAGCCGATCTGGGTACTGATCGCATAGGCGAAGTAAGCACCCAGCATGTAGAAGCTGGCATGCGCGAAATTGAGGACGC
>JBAUJK010000167.1:0-1798 GCA_049683695.1 Burkholderiaceae bacterium | reverse complement strand
CCGGTATCGAGCGTGGCCGCCGCCAGAAGGCGCGGGTCATGCTCCAGCCCGCGCGCCAGCAGTGCGCGCAGCGCCGGCGCGTCGTCCAGTGCCAGGCCCAGCGCCAGATGCGCTTCCAGCGTCCTGGCGAGGTCATCGGCCAATAGCATCTGCCGCGCGCGCTCGCGGGTTTCCAGCGTCGACGCGAACTTGGCATGGTTCAGGAACAGCAGCAACGCCGCCGCTAGCGTCAGCAGCAACGCGCCGGCGGCCAGCGGCCGGTGGGCGCTCCTCACGCGTGGCCCCGGTAACGCGCCATCAGGCAGGTGATGTCGTCGGACTGGGCGCCGCCAGCCTCGAATTCCTTGATCAACCCGACCATCTGCGCCGGAATCTCGCGCACCGGCAACGCGCAGATGTCGCGCAACGCTTCGAACAGGCGGGTGTCGCCGTACAGCGCGCCGCCCGGCGCGCAGGCTTCGGTGATGCCGTCGGTATACAGGAACAGGCCGTCGCCGGGCGCCAGCGTCAGCGTGCCTTCGCGGAATTCGACGTCCTCCATCACCGCCAGCGCGATGCCGCCGGTGGTCGGCACCAGCTCGACGCTGCCGTCGGCGCGCAGCAGGTAGGGCGGATTGTGGCCGGCATTGGCGTAGGTACAGCTGCCGTCACGGGTATCGATGATCGCGTAGAACAGCGTGACGAACATCATTTCCTCGTTGTCCGCCGCCAGCAGGTCGTTCAGCTGCGCCAGGCAGCGTGCCGGCCGGTCGCTGAACTGCGCGATCGCGCGCAGCAGCGTACGCGCCACCGCCATGAAGAACGCCGCCGGCACGCCCTTGCCGGACACGTCCGCCACCACCAGCGCCACACGGTGCGCGTCGAGCGCGAAGAAATCGTAGAAATCGCCGCCGACTTCCTTGGCCGGCAGCATGGTTGCGTGCGCCTCCAGGCCGCCGCGCGGCGGGAATTCACGCGGCAGGATCGACAGCTGCATCTTGCGCGCGATTTCCAGCTCCTGCTGCAGCGCGATGAACTGGGTTTTGGCGCGCAGCGCTTCGCGCAGCTCCTGCACCAGCCGGTCGAGTTCCTGGTACTGGTCGCCAATGCGTGCCACCAGGTTCTGGAAACCCAGCGCGAGGATGCCGAATTCGTCGACGATGCGGTCCAGGGACTGACTGTTCGTCGATTGCATGCCGGTCGGCCGGCTGGCCCGCTCGATGCGCTCCAGGTCGGCCAGAATGCCGCGCCGCGCGGCGTCATCCAGGCGCGATGCCAGCTCCTGCATCTGGTGGCGGATGAAGCGCGCCTGGCGCCGGCCCTGGCGTTCGCGCGAGCGCCGCAGCGTCTGGAGCATGTCGATCTTTTCGCCGAGCTGGCGCCGCACCCGATACAGGCGCTCGGTCTCGCGGCTGGCGTTGTCGGGCAGGGCGACCGGCTCGTGGCGGCCGTCGGCCAGGACCTCCAGTTGCCGGGTGGCGCGCAGCAGCGGCGCCAACAGGCCGGCCTGATACAGCAGCAGGCCGATGGCAGCCGCCAGTGCGGCGGCCGCCGCCAGCAGTGCCAACCCGGTTTCGGCCGGCGTCATGCGCCCCTCGGCCGGCAGCCGCGCCAATAGGGTGCCCAGCGCGTAGCCGGATGGCGCCGCCAGCGTCGCCGTTGCCACGATTTCGGCGCCACCCAGATAGCCGCGCCGGCCGTGCGCGCGCCAGGCGGCGACGGTTTCGGCGTCGTATTCGGCCAGCGGCTGGCCGCGCAGGTCGGCCGCTGCCACCGGTGCCGCCAGCCGCTGCGCGAGATCGGCCAGGCTGGCTTCCAG
>JBAUJK010000166.1:0-2875 GCA_049683695.1 Burkholderiaceae bacterium | reverse complement strand
GGCCGAAACCGAGCGGGCGATCGCCGCCGCCGTCAAGGCGCAGCGTGCCTGGGCCGCGCGCCCGGCCAAGGAGCGCGCCGGCCTCCTGCGTGCCTGGTATGACGCGATGCTGGCCAATATCGACGATCTGGCGCTGTTGATGACGCTGGAACAGGGCAAGCCGCTGGCCGAGGCGCGCGGCGAAATCCTGTATGCGGCATCGTTCGTCGAATGGTTCGCCGAGGAAGGCAAGCGCATCGAAGGCGACGTGCTGCAGCATCCGCAGGCCGACAAGCGCATCATGGTATTCAAGCAGCCGGTCGGCGTCTGCGCGGCGATCACGCCGTGGAACTTCCCGGCCGCGATGATCACGCGCAAGGTGGCGCCAGCGCTGGCCGCCGGCTGCGCGATGATCGTCAAGCCGGCGATCCAGACGCCGCTGTCGGCGCTGGCGCTGGCGGTGCTGGCCGAGCGCGTCGGCATCCCCGGCGGGGTGTTCCAGGTGGTGTGCGGCAACGCCCGCGCGATCGGCGGCGCGCTGACCGCCAGCCCCGACGTGCGCAAGCTGTCGTTCACCGGCTCGACCGAGATCGGCCGTCTTTTGATGGCGCAGTCGGCGCCGTCGATCAAGCGGCTGTCGCTGGAACTGGGCGGCAATGCGCCGTTCATCGTGTTCGATGACGCCGACATCGATGCCGCGGTCGAAGGCGCGGTCGCCGCCAAGTACCGCAACAGCGGCCAGACCTGCGTCTGCGTCAACCGCATCCTGGCGCAGGACGGCATCTACGACGCCTTCGTCGCCGCGCTGGCGAAGAAGGTGGCGACGCTGAAGGTCGGCCCAGGCACCGAAGCCGGCGTGGTGCAGGGCCCGCTGATCGACCAGGCGGCACTGGACAAGGTGACCGAACTGGTGGCCGACGCCCAGGCCGGCGGCGCCCGCGTGCTGGCCGGCGGCGCACCGCACGCGCTCGGCGGCACCTTCTACCAGCCGACCGTGCTGGCCGACGCCACCACCGACATGCGGCTGGCGCGCGAGGAAATCTTCGGGCCGGTGGCACCGGTGTTCCGCTTCAAGACCGAGGAAGAAGCGATCGCGATGGCCAACGACACCGAATTCGGCCTCGCCGCCTACATGTATACGCGCGACAATGCCCGTTCGTGGCGTGTCGCCGAAGCGCTCGAATACGGCATGGTCGGCCTGAACACCGGCCTGATCTCGAACGAGGTGGCGCCGTTCGGCGGCGTCAAGCAGTCTGGCGTCGGCCGCGAAGGCTCGCGCTACGGCATCGACGAATACCTCGAGCTGAAATACGTGTGCGTGCAGCTGTAGGCGTCGTTTTTGCCCGTCCCGCTTTCCCGGAGTGCCATCATGAGCTCGTTTGAATTCCGTACCGTCCCGTCCATTTTGGTCGAACTGGGCGCCGCCGCGAAGATCGGCGCCATCCTGCGCGAGCGCTACTCCGAGCGCCGGCTGTGCCTGATCACCGACGGCTTCCTGCACAAGAGCGGCCTGCTGAACCCAGCGCTGGAAAGCCTGCGCCAGCACGACTGGCAGGTGACCGTGATCGACGACGTCGTCGCCGACCCGCCGGAAGCGGTGGTACTGCAGGCGGTCGAACGCGCACGCGCGGCCGGCGCCGAATTCGTGCTCGGTCTCGGCGGCGGCTCGTCGATGGACGTCGCCAAGCTGATCGCGGCGCTGGCCGGCTCCGATCAGCCCTTGTCCGAGATGTACGGCATCGGCAAGATCCGCGGCGGCCGGCTGCCGCTGGTGCAGATGCCGACCACCGCCGGCACCGGCTCGGAAGTGACGCCGGTGTCGATCGTCACCACCGGCGCCACCACCAAGGCCGGCGTGGTATCGCCGCAGCTGTACGCCGACCTGACCGTGCTGGACGCCGAGCTGACCATCGGCCTGCCGCCGGCCATCACCGCCGCCACCGGCATCGATGCGATCGTTCACGCGATCGAGTCGTACACCACGCGCCACAAGAAGAATTCGCTGTCCGACATGCTGGCGCGCCAGGCGCTGGAACTGCTGTCGACCAACCTGCTGCCGGCTTTCCGCAACGGCGCCGACACCAAGGCGCGTGAAGCGATGCTGCTCGGCGCGATGCTGGCCGGACAGGCGTTCGCCAACGCGCCGGTGGCCGCGGTGCATGCGCTGGCCTACCCGATCGGCGGCATCTTCCACGTGCCGCATGGCCTGTCGAACGCGCTGGTGCTGCCGCACGTGCTGCGCTTCAACTTGTCGTCCGCGACCCGGCTGTACGCCGAACTGGCCGACGTCGTCATGCCCGGCCAGAGCGGCAGCGATGCCGCCCGCGCCGAAGCGCTGATCACCTACCTGGAAGGGCTGGCCGAAGCGACCGGCATCGAGCGCCGGCTGCGCCAGGTCGGCGTCACCGAAGCCGACCTGCCGCGCATGGCGGCCGACGCCATGCTGCAGACGCGGCTGTTGGTCAACAATCCCCGCGACGTCACCGAACAGGACGCGCTGGCGATCTATACTGCCGCCTACTGAGCCGACCCGCCGCCGGCAGCAGCACCAACCATCGAGAAACAAGCGTACAGCCTGCGCCATCCGTGGCGCAGGCTGTGCCGCCATCTATAACAATGAAAGGAGCCCCGATGACCGACGTCATCCTGGAGACGCAGCATTTGAGCAAGGAATTCAAGGGATTCACGGCGGTGGACGACGTGAACCTGCAGGTCGAGCGTGGCCATATCCATGCATTGATCGGGCCGAACGGTGCCGGCAAGACCACTTGCTTCAATCTGCTGACCAAATTCCTGGTGCCGACCACCGGCACCATCCTGTTCAACGGCCGCGACATCACCGCCGCGGCGCCGGCCGACATCGCCCGCCAGGGCATCATCCGCTCGTTCCAGATCT
>JBAUJK010000165.1:0-2468 GCA_049683695.1 Burkholderiaceae bacterium | reverse complement strand
GGGCGACGCCGTCGTGTTCGCGGTGCGCCAGCGGCCGCGGCAGGGCGTGCGCGGCGTCCACCGCGTCCAGCTGCGGCATGGCGTGTCGCGCGTGCGCGCCGGCCTGCGCCATACGCTCGGCATCATTTTTCACGATGCCGCGTGACGATTCCGGAACTCCGATGACGCCGGACCTGTTCGCCGACCAGGAGCGGTACCTGCAGCTGGCACCCGGCGCCGCGCTGCTGCGCGGCTTCGCACTGCCGGCGCAGGATGCGCTGTGGCAGGCGCTGCAACAGGTGATCGCCGCCGCGCCGTGGCGCCGGATGGAAACGCCGGGCGGCCGCTCCATGTCGGTAGCGATGAGCAACTGCGGCGCGCTCGGCTGGGTCAGCGACCGCCGCGGCTACCGCTACGATGCCATCGACCCCGGCAGCGGCCGGCCGTGGCCGTCGATGCCGGCCGCCTTCACCGCGCTGGCGCGCTCGGCGGCCGCCGCCGCCGGCTACCCCGGCTTCGAGCCGGACGCCTGCCTGATCAACCGCTACCAGCCAGGTGCGCGCATGTCGCTGCACCAGGACAAGAACGAGCGCGACTTCGACGCGCCGATCGTCTCGGTCTCGCTCGGCCTGCCGGCGACCTTCCTGCTCGGCGGCCTGTCCCGTGCCGAACGGCCGCTGCGCGTGCCGCTGGCGCACGGCGACGTCGCCGTCTGGGGTGGCCCGGCGCGGCTGCGCTACCACGGCGTGCTGCCGGTCGAGGCGGGTGTGCACCCGCTGACAGGCGAGTGCCGGATCAATCTGACCTTGCGGCGGGCGGGGTGATGCGAATGGCGGTATCGGCCGCCTTATGCCGCGGTTGCGGTCCTTCGGCGAGTTTGGCGGAAACGGCCTATGCTCAAGCAAGAAGCCGGCGTGGTTTTCCATAAAAAATGGCCTGCTCAAATATGAGCAGGCCATCGTCACTCCGGGAACCTTGGAGGAAGAGACGGGCGATGTAATTGCTGCAGCGCCTATCCCCCATGGCGTCAAGGATTTATTTCTTGAGAATTTCCTTCAGTTCCGCCTGCATTTCCTGTGCCGTCGTGTTCGGATCGCCTTTTTTTGCCAGATAACGATTGATGTGGCGTTCGAGCAGTCCGTCCGAGAGGATCATGCCTGCTTTGGGGTTCTGTCCGATGCGATCGATGCCTGGCATCGTACCGCGATCGAGAGCCATGATTTGCCGCACGGTATCGGGAAATGCGCGGGCCGTTTCATCACGTTCCAGGAACAGTGACAACGCTTTATCGTCCCGATAAACGGGGAATGAACTGACTGCAGCGGCAGAAAGGTAGTCGGTAAAGGACTCGGTCTTGAACAGGAATTCGATGAAGCGCTTGGCTTCCTCCTGATGCTTGGAACTCTTGAAGACGCACCAGCCACGTTGGTTTTGAATGGTGTCCGTAAGCCCGACATCGGACGGAATCGCAGCGCCGATCATGCCGGCCTTGCTTGGATTCGCCTTGAGAAACTGCGTCATGACGGCCGGATTGGTAATCACCATCGCCACCGAGCCCTGCGCCAGTGCGCGCTGGATCTCGGCGAAACCGGCAGAGATTGCTCCAGGTGGCGAATACTTGAACAATTCACCATAGATTTTGAGCGCAGCGACTGCTTCCGGGGAGTCGAGTGCTGCTTCCCCTTTCGGGCTCACAACGTGCCCGCCGTTTGAATACAGAATCGCCGAAAAGGCAAAGCGTGGCGAAAAATCGGTCTTGCCCGGCATGATGATTCCGTATTGGCCCTTTTCCGGAACCGTGAGGGCTTTTGCTGCCGCAACGACATCTGCCCATGTCTTCGGCTCGGCGAGCCCGGCCGCTTGGAACAGATCTTTGCGATAGAAAAGGTAAGACGGGGTGCGAGCCACCGGAGCGCAGAGAAGGCGTCCCTTATAGCGCCACGATTCCAATGCGTGGGGGACGAATCGGTCCCTGCCCAGACGGTCGACGACATCGTCCATTGGGACAAAGCCGCCACCCTTCATTTCGTCCATCCAGGCGCTGGTTCCAAAGACCATCCAGGTAATGTCCGGGAGGTTCCCTGCCGCCGCTGCCGCTGGCCATTTCAGGAATGCATCGTTGGAACCCATCTGCACGATTTCTACCTGCACGCCGGGCCGTACCTTTTTATATTCAGCGGCATATTTTTCCAGCCATGTCTTGTAGCCGAGCCGGGCGTCGGTCATCCAGACCGTAAGTTTGGTTGGCTCTTGCGCCCACCCTTGTCCCGCACATAGCAGAACTGTCGCGGCAAGAGCACAACGCATATACCAAATGAAACTTCTAAGCATGTCCTATCTCCTGGTAATTATTGCAACACCGGTACTTACGGACGGGAGTGATTTTCAACTGCGATAGCTTGAAAAAATCCCGACATAAGTTCTTGGAAAAGCATGTCGTCCAACATCGGCGACATAGTCATATTTATGAGGGCTAGTGCACCTTCCAA
>JBAUJK010000164.1:0-21702 GCA_049683695.1 Burkholderiaceae bacterium | reverse complement strand
GTCCAGCGCGACGCCGGCGCGCAGCGCCGACAACGCGGTCAACCGGTACAGCGCGCCGGAATCGAGGTAGTGAAAGCCGAGCCGGTGGGCGACCATCTGCGCCACCGTGCCCTTGCCGGAAGCGGTCGGGCCGTCGATCGTGATCACGGCAATCGTTTCGGTGGACGGCTTGGATCGTTGGCTCATGGTCGATTCAGGGTATAAGTGGGAGTATCGGCAAAAATATGCCATTTCCCGCACAAAATACACGCGAGTTCAAAAATACACGCCCCGGTATCTAAATCACTGGCAGCACATCGCTTCAAAACAGCTGCGCGGTGCAGATCGACGCGAAGGCGTCGAAATAGTCGGGAAAGGTCTTGGCCACGCAGCCCGGGTCGTTGATGCGCACTGGTGCGCCCTTGCGCATGGCGCCGTCCAGGCAGGCGAGCGAAAAGCACATCGCCATCCGGTGGTCGTCGTAGGTGTCGATGGTAGCCGCCTGCAGCGTCGGCGGCGGCACAATCCGCAGGTAGTCCGGCCCGTCCTCGACCTCGGCGCCGAGCTTGCGCAGTTCGGCCGCCATCGCCGCGATGCGGTCGGTCTCCTTGACGCGCCAGCTGCCGATGTTGCGCAGCACGCTCGGACCGTCGGCGTACAGCGCCGCCACCGCGATCGTCATCGCCGCATCCGGAATGTGGTTGAAATCGGCATCGATGGCGCGCAACGGTCCGGTCGATTCGGTCTCGATCCAGTTGTCGCCGAAGCGCACCGTGGCGCCCATCTGGCGCAGCGTGTCGACGAAATGGACGTCGCCCTGGATGCTGTCGGCGCCGATGCCGGTGACCCGCACCGGGCCGCCGGCGATCGCACCGGCCGCCAGGAAATACGAGGCGGACGAGGCGTCGCCCTCGACGTGGATCGTGCCCGGGCTGCGGTAGCGTGAACCGGCCGGCACCGTGAACGCCTGCCAGCCGTCGCGTTCGACCTCGACGCCGAAGCGGCGCATCAGCTTCAGCGTGATCTCGATGTAGGGCTTGGAAATCAGCTCGCCGATCACTTCGACCCGCGCCGGCGCCGTGCGCGCCAGCAGCGGCGCCGCCATCAGCAGCGCGGTCAGGAACTGGCTCGACACATTGCCGCGCACGCGCAGCTGCTGGCCGTCCAGCAGGCCGCGGCGGATGTGCAGCGGTGGATAGCCGGGGACGCCGGTGTAGGCGATCTGGGCGCCGGCGGCATTCAGCGCGTCGACCAGGTCGCCGATCGGCCGCTCGTGCATGCGCGGCACGCCGTGCAGCGTGTAGTCGCCGCCCAGCACCGCCAGCGCCGCCGTCAGCGGTCGGATCGCGGTGCCGGCATTGCCCATGAACAGGTCGGCCTGGTGCACCGGGAAAGCGCCGTCTACACCCTGCACCGTGTATTCGCGGCTGGCGCCGACCTGCTGCCATTGCACGCCGAGCTTTTGCAGCGCCAGCAGCATTACCAGCGTGTCGTCCGACGCCAGCAGATCGAGGATGCGCGTCTCGCCCTGCGCCAGTGCAGCCAGCAGCAGCGTGCGGTTGGAAATGCTCTTGGAGCCGGGCAAGGCCACCGTGCCGTGTGCGCGTAGCACCGGCTGCAGATCTAGAAAAGAAGGAAAACGGCTTTTCATCAGTCGCCCCCCTGGGTCTGTTGTTGCTCCGCGGCTTCGATCATCCTGGCCCATTCCTGCCGCGCGTGCTGGGCGTTGCCGAATACCGCCGCCAGCCCGTTGCCGTCGCTGTGCGCCAGCAATTGCCGCAGCTGTACCAGCTGCGCCAGGTAGGCGTCCAGCTCGGCCAGCAGCGCAGGCTGATTGGCCAGCGCAATGTCGCGCCACATCTCCGGCGACGAGCCAGCGATCCGCGTGAAATCGCGAAACCCGCTGGCCGCGTAGTCGAACAGCGTGGCAGCATCTTGCCGCTGTGCCAGCTCGTCGACCAGTGCGTAGGCCAGCAGATGCGGCAGGTGGCTGACCGCGGCGAACACTTGGTCGTGCTGCTGCGGCGTCAGCCTATGGATGATGGCACCGCAACTGCGCCAGGCGGCCGCCACCCGCTCGACGCTGGCCGCCGGGTTTTCCGGCAATGGCGTCAACACCGCTTTCTTGCCGACATACAGATTGACCAGCGCGGCATCCGGTCCGTTCGATTCGCGGCCGGCGATCGGATGGCCGGGCACGAATTGGCTGACCCGGGCACCGAGCGCCGCGCGCGCGGCCGCCACCACGTCGCTCTTGGTGCTGCCGGCGTCGGTGACCACCGTGCCGGGTTCCAGGTGCGGTTCGATCGCGCGCAGGATGGCGCCGGTCTGCGCCACCGGCGCCGCGATCAGGATCAGATCGGCATGTTCCACCGCCTGTTCCACCGACACGCTGGCGACGTCGATGATGCCAAGTTCGTGTGCGCGCGCCAGCGGCGCGGTGCTGCGGCCGACGCCAACGATCTGGCGCACCGCGCCGGCGCGGCGCAGCGCCAGCGCGAACGAGCCGCCGATCAGGCCGACGCCGAAGATTGCGACCTTGTCCAGCACCGGCGAGGAAGGGATCGGGGAAACGGTCATGCGCTGTCGGCTCCGGGCGCTAGGCCAGCGCGTTTTTCAGCGCCGCGATGCAAGCTGCGTTTTCCTGCGGCAAACCGATCGAAATGCGCAGCCATTGCGGCAAGCCATAGTTGCCCACCGGCCGCACGATCACGCCCTGCTTCAGCAAGGCCAGGTTGACGCGCGCACCGGCGCCGTCGTCGTCGCCGACTTTGACTAGCACGAAATTGCCGTAGGACGGCACGTATTCCAGCCCCATCGCGTCGAACGCCTGCGTCAGCTGCTGGTAGCCCTCGCGGTTGACGGCGGCGCTTTTCTGCAGGAACGCATGGTCCTTCAATGCCGCAATCGCCGCCGCCTGTGCCAGCGCATTGACGTTGAACGGCTGCCGGATGCGGTTCAACAGGTCGGTCAAACCGGCCTGTGCGATGCCGAAGCCGACCCGCAACCCGGCCAGCCCGAAGGCCTTGGACAGCGTGCGCGACACCAGCAGGTTCGGGTACTGCCGAACCCAGGCGATCGAGTCGTACTGCAGCTCCGGCGCCAGGTATTCGTTGTAGGCTTCGTCCAGCACCACCACCACCTGCGGAGGCGCCTTCTTCAGGAAGGCATCGATCTGCGCCGCCGGCAGGAAGGTGCCAGTCGGGTTGTTCGGATTGGCGATGAAGACGATCCGGGTATCAGGGGCGATCGCCGCCGCCATCGCATCCAGGTCATGCCCATGCGCCTTCGCCGGCACCACGATCGCGCGCCCGCCGACCGCCTGCGTCGACAGCGGATAGACCGCGAACGAATATTCGGCAAACACGGTGGACTGCCCGGGCTGCACCAGCGCGTGCGCGGCCAGTTCCAGGATGTCGTTGCTGCCGTTGCCGAGCGTGATCCAGTCCTGCGGCACGCCGTGCCGGGCGCTGATCGCCGCCTTCAGCTCGAAACCGTTGCCGTCCGGATAGCGCGCGCCGTCGGCCGCGGCCGCCAGCATCGCCTGCCGCGCCGCTTCCGACATGCCTAACGGATTTTCGTTGGAAGCGAGCTTGACGATCGCTGCCTCATCGAGGCCGAACTCGCGCGCGACTTCGGAGATCGGCCTGCCGCCCTGGTAGGGAGCGATGGCCCGCACATATTCTGGTCCGAATTGAATCGACATGGTGACTCCAAAGAGATTGAACAACGAAGGCGCCGGGCGGCGCCGCGCCAGCTACAGGCTGACCGGATAAGAGCCGAGCACCTTGAAAAAGGCGGCATTTTCCTTCAGTTCCGCCAGTGCCCGCGCGACCTTTTCATCCTCGGCGTGGCCTTCGATATCGACGTAAAAATAATATTCCCAGGCGCCCATGCGGGCCGGGCGCGATTCGAAGCGCGTCATCGACACGCCGTGTGCCGCCAGCGGCGCCAGCAGCTTGTAGACGGCGCCAGCCTTGTTCGGCACCGACAGCACCAGCGAGGTCTGGTCGCGATCGCTCGGCGCGGTACGCAGCCGGCCGATCACCGCGAAGCGGGTGCGGTTGTGCGGATCGTCCTGCACGTGCGCCTTGACTACCTGCAAGCCGTAGCGCCGGCCGGCGATCTCGCCGGCGATCGCGGCCACCGCTGGATCTTCACTGGCCAGGCGCGCCGCCTCGCCGTTGGAGGCGACCGCCTGCCGGCGGATGTTCGGATGATTCTGGTTCAGCCAGCCCTGGCACTGCGCCAGTGCCTGCGCATGCGCACAGATGCGCTCGACGCCCTGCATTGAGCCGCTTTTGGTCATCAGGCTGTGATGCACCGGGATCGAGACCTCGCCGCTGATCGTCAGCGTGGTCTGCAGCAGCAGGTCGAGCGTGCGGTTGACCGCGCCCTCGGCCGAATTCTCGACCGGCACCACGCCGAATTCGGCGGTGCCGGCTTCGGTCGCGCGAAACACTTCGTCGATCGAGTTGCACGGCTGGCCTTCGACGCTGTGCCCGAACTGCTGGTAGACCGCCTGCTCGCTGAAGGTGCCGACCGGACCGAGAAACGCGACTACCGCGCGTTTCTCCAGCGCCCGGCAGGCCGACATGATTTCGCGGAAGATCACTTGCACGTCGCTATCCGGCAACGGGCCGGGATTGCGTTCAGCAACGCTGCGCAAGACCTGGATTTCCCGTTCCGGCCGGTACACCGGGGCGTCGGTCTGCGCCTTCACGTGCCCGACTTCCTGGGCGACGCGGGCGCGGCGGTTCAGCAGGTCGAGGATTTGCGCATCGATCGTGTCGATCTGCGCCCGCAAGGGTTGGAGTTTGTCGTCGCTCATGGAAATGGCTGGTGAAAACCGGCGCCGGCGCACGGCGATCCCGGACGGGCACTCAGGCCCGCGTCTTTTCGAATTCCCGCAGGTAGTCGATCAGTGCCTGCACGCCTTCGGTCGGCATCGCATTGTAAATCGACGCCCGCATGCCGCCGACCGACTTGTGGCCCTTCAACTGCAGCAGGCCGCGCTCCTTGGCGCCGGCCAGAAAGGCATCGTTCAGCGCTTCATCGGCGAGGAAGAACGGCACGTTCATGCGCGAACGGCAGTCGCGGTCGACGCGGGTCAGGTAGAAATCGCTGGCGTCGAGGAAGTCGTACAGCAATGCCGCCTTGGCGATGTTGCGGCGCTCCATCGCGGCCACGCCGCCTTGGCGCTTGAGCCACTGGAACACCAGCCCGGCGATATAGATCGCATAGGTCGGCGGCGTGTTGTACATCGAATGATTGTCGGCCACCAGCTTCCAGTCGAACGCCGACGGGCAGATCGGCAGCGCGTGGCCGATCAGGTCTTCGCGCGCAATCACCAGCGTCAGCCCAGCCGGACCGATGTTCTTTTGCGCGCCGCCGTAGATGACACCGAATTTCGACACGTCGATGACGCGCGACAGGATGTGCGACGACATGTCGGCCACCAGCGGTGCGCCGTTGGTGTCGGCGCCGACCTCGGGCGTGAAATGGTATTCGACGCCGCCGATCGTCTCGTTGGTACACAGATGCACATAGGCCGGGTTGGCCGACAGCTTCCACTCGGAGCGCAGCGGGATGGTGGTGAAGCCAGACGCTTCGGCCGAAGCCGCCACGTTCACCGTGCAATATTTCCTTGCTTCCTTGATCGACTTGGTCGACCACGAGCCGGTGTTGATGAAATCGATCACCGCCGGCTCGGCCGCGCGCCCCAGCAGATTGAGCGGCACGATCGCATTCTCGCCGATGCCGCCGCCCTGCAGGAACAGGATCCGGTAGTTGTCCGGCACCGCCAGCAGCTCGCGCAGGTCGGCTTCGGCGGCTTCGATGATCGAGCCGAATTCCTTGCCGCGATGGCTCATTTCCATCACCGACATGCCGCTGCCGTGCCAGTCCAGCATTTCATCGGCAGCCTGCCGCAGCACGTCCTTCGGCAGTACCGCCGGGCCGGCGGAGAAATTGTAGATCGCTGCCATCACTCCTCCGCGTCGCCGGTGGCGTCACGCTCGTCCTCGACGTCCGATTCCACCACGCGCTGCAGGCCGGACAGGCGGGTGCCGTCTTCGACCGCGATCAGCGTCACGCCCTGGGTGGCGCGGCCCATTTCACGGATTTCCGCGACGCGCGTGCGGATCAGCACGCCGCCGGTGGTGATCAACATGATTTCATCGCTCGCTTGCACCAGCGTCGCTGCCACCACCTTGCCGTTGCGCTCGGAAGTCGAGATCGCGATCATGCCCTTGGTGCCGCGGCCGTGGCGCGTGTACTCATCGATCGGGGTGCGCTTGCCGAAGCCGTTCTCGGTCGCGGTCAGTACCGACCGCTGCTCATTGGCGTTGTCCGCCACCAGCATCGCGATCACGGCCTGGCCATCGTCCAGGTTCATTCCGCGCACGCCGCGCGCGGTGCGGCCCATCGGCCGCACGTCGTTCTCGTCGAAGCGCACCGCCTTGCCGGCATCGGAAAACAGCATCACGTCCTGGCGACCGTCGGTCAGCGCGGCGCCGATCAGGAAATCGCCATCGTCGAGGTCGACCGCGATGATGCCGGCCTTGCGCGGATTCTTGAAATCGGCCAGCGACGTCTTCTTGACCGTGCCGAGCGAAGTCGCCATGAACACATAGCGATCTTCCGGGAAGCTGCGGTTGGCGCCGGACAGCGGCAGGATCACGGTAATTTTTTCGCCATCCTGCAGTGGGAACATGTTGACGATCGGCCGACCGCGCGAATTGCGTGACCCCTGCGGCACTTCCCACACCTTGAGCCAGTACAGCCGGCCGCGATTGGAAAAGCACAGGATGTAGTCGTGCGTGTTGGCGATGAACAGCTGGTCGATCCAGTCGTCTTCCTTGGTCGCTGTCGCCTGCTTGCCGCGACCGCCACGCTTCTGCGCCCGGTACTCGGACACCGGCTGCGACTTCATGTAGCCGGTATGCGACAGCGTCACCACCATGTCCTGCGGCGTGATCAGATCTTCGGTGGCGAGGTCGGTCGGATTCAGTTCGATCTGCGAGCGGCGCACGTCCTTGCCGCCTTCGCCGTATTCGTTCTTGGCCGCGGTCAGCTCGTCGCCGATGATCGCCGTCACGCGCGCCGGCTTGGCCAGGATGTCGAGCAGATCGGCGATCTGCGCCATCACTTCCTTGTATTCGTT
Organism: Burkholderiaceae bacterium; assembly: GCA_049683695.1. Classification (GTDB taxonomy): domain Bacteria; phylum Pseudomonadota; class Gammaproteobacteria; order Burkholderiales; family Burkholderiaceae_D; genus DATJCV01. Next base: position 14,558 of record JBAUJK010000164.1, on the reverse strand, counting down.
GACGATCTTGTCCTGCTCCAGGCCGGTCAGGCGCTGCAGGCGCATCTGCAGGATTTCCTGCGCCTGCTCGTCGGACAGCTTGTACAGGCCATCGACTTGCATGCCGAAATGGGGCGGCAGGTTTTCCGGGCGGAAGGCTTCGATGCCGCCGGCCTCCTTGGTGTCGGCGCGCGCCAGCATCTCGCGCACCAGCGAAGAATCCCAGGCGCGCGCCATCAACTCGGCCTTGGCTACCGGCGGCGTCGGCGCCGCCTTGATGATGGCGATGAAGTCATCGATATTGGCCAGCGCCACCGCCAGTCCTTCCAGCACGTGGCCGCGCTCGCGCGCCTTGCGCAATTCGAACACGGTGCGGCGCGTGACCACCTCGCGGCGGTGCGACAGGAAGCACTCCAGCATCTGCTTCAGGTTCAGCAAGCGCGGCTGGCCATCGACCAGCGCGACCATGTTCATGCCGAAGGTATCCTGCAGCTGGGTTTGCTTGTACAGGTTGTTCAGCACCACGTCCGCCACTTCGCCGCGCTTCAGTTCGATCACCACGCGCATACCGGACTTGTCGGATTCGTCGCGGATATCGGAAATGCCTTCCAGCTTCTTGTCGCGCACCAGTTCGGCAATGCGTTCCAGCAGCGACTTCTTGTTGACCTGGTACGGCAGCTCATCGACGATGATGGCGCTGCGATGGTCCTTGCCGAATTCCTCGAAGTGAGTGCGCGCGCGCATCACGATGCGCCCGCGGCCGGTACGATAGCCGTCGCGCACCCCCGAGACGCCGTAGATGATGCCGGCGGTCGGAAAATCGGGCGCCGGGACGATCTCGATCAGCTCGTCCACCGTGCATTCGGCGTTGTGCAGCACGTGCAGCGCGCCATCAATCACCTCGGTGATGTTGTGCGGCGGGATATTGGTGGCCATGCCGACCGCAATGCCGGACGCGCCGTTGATCAACAGGTTCGGAATCCGGGTCGGCAGGACCGACGGCTCTTTTTCCTTGCCGTCATAGTTGGGGACGAAATCGACCGTTTCCTTGTCGATGTCAGCCAGGATTTCGCCGGCGATCTTGTCCAGACGGCACTCGGTGTAGCGCATCGCCGCCGCGTTGTCGCCGTCAACCGAGCCGAAATTACCCTGACCATCGACCAGCGTGTAGCGCAGCGAAAAATCCTGCGCCATTCGTACCAGCGTGTCATAGATCGACTGGTCGCCATGCGGGTGATACTTACCCATCACTTCGCCGACCACGCGCGCGCACTTGACGTACGGCCGGTTCCAGACATTGTTCATTTCGTGCATCGCGAACAACACCCGGCGATGAACCGGCTTCAAGCCGTCCCGCACGTCCGGCAGCGCGCGCCCGACGATCACGCTCATCGCATAATCGAGGTAGCTCTTGCGCATCTCCTCTTCGAGCGAGATCGGCAGGGTTTCTTTGGCGAATTGTTCCATGGAAGGACGTCAGTCTAGGCAAGCGAATGATCGCGATGCAGCGCAATAACCATTCGTGATTTCAAAGCTATGGATTTTACCATGCAGGCCCATCCGGCCGCGTCCGCCGGGACCCTGGCGGCATCGTGGCGCGCCGCGGAATGGAAAGGTTTCCTTTGAAAAAATATGCTTAAATGGATGTTTAAAGTCCGCAATCCCGCTTGTTTAACAATAGAGAAAGCTATGCACCATCAATTGGCCTTGGGCCTTGTGCTCGGCTGCGTCAGCGCCGCCGTTCTGGCCCAGGCAACGACTTCCATACAGGCGCCCCCCGCCGCCAGCGCCTACGCCGAGAACGGGAATGGCGCGATCATGCGCAGCGGAGACGGTTTGTGCTGGCGCACCGGCTACTGGACACCGGATGACGCGGTAACGGGCTGCGACGGCCAACTGACGCCGCCGATCGCCAAACCGACGGCACCGCCGATTGTCGCTACTCCGCCAACCGCCGCCCAAACCTCGGCGCCGGCAACCGCTGCGGCACCGACGCGCTGCGACTTCACCGCCACGCTGGCGGGAGATGACATATTCGGTTTCGACCAGGCAAAACTCTCGAACGGCGCCAAGAGTCGGCTCGACAAGGAAATATTACCCAAAATTCAATCCTGCGCCGTAATCGATACGCTCGTGGTCAGCGGACATACCGATCGGCTGGGCGCTCCCTCCTACAACCTCAAGTTGTCGCAGCAGCGGGCGGACGCCGTCGCTTCATATCTGAAAGACCACGCGGTTTCTTCGCCGATCGAAAGCCAGGGCTTGGCAGACCGGCAAGCACTCCAGGTTTGTGACGGCCGTTTGAAGGGGAAAAAGTTACGCGATTGCCTCGCACCCAACCGCCGGGTAGAGATAACTGTGCGCGGAATTGGGAAATAAACGATTTTATTGTTATTTGTCAAACATCCCAAGCAATTGTGCTTTAAGAGTCAGAATTAGGCGCCCAATTAACGTTGTTAAAACACAACAAAGTCGCAAAAACGTCGCTTAGCCGATTTGACAACCTTAGCCCCATGTTCATGCCTGTGGCAAAATGGTGTTTAAGTTCATTGCATGTGAACAATTCTTAACATGCAACGGTCTGAACCGTAGTAACACCCGTTTTTGAGTCGTAAATACTTGTTGCGCAGTTAAAATCTGCGGATATCTCACCCGAGAGGAGAAACATGAATAAATTAGGAAAACTCGTCTTCGCTGCGTCCGCAGTCGTCGCATTCTCTGCAACTGCGCAGGAAAACATCCAGGCCAAGACGCCGAACAGCGCCTACGTGCAGGATGCCCGCGGCGTGATCGCCCGCGATCCGTTCGGTCTGTGCTGGCATACCGGCTACTGGACCCCGGCTGACTCGGTACCGGGCTGCGACGGCGAAATCGTCAAGGCTGCGGCTCCTGCCGCCGCTCCGGCTCCGGCTCCAGCGCCTGCCCCGGCTCCCGCTCCGGCCGCTCCGACCTCGGAAAAGGTAACCTTCGCTGCCGACACCTTCTTCGACTTCGACAAGTCTGTGCTGAAGCCGGACGGCAAGGCCAAGCTGGACGACCTGGTTTCCAAGCTGCAAGGCATGAACCTGGAAGTCATCATCGCCGTCGGCCATACCGACTCGATCGGCACCGATGCCTACAACCAGAAGCTGTCGATCCGCCGCGCCGAATCGGTCAAGGCCTATCTGGTGTCGAAGGGCATCGAAGCGAACCGCGTCTACACCGAAGGCAAGGGTGAAAAGCAGCCGGTCGCCAGCAACAAGACCGCCGAAGGCCGCGCCAAGAACCGTCGCGTGGAAATCGAAGTGGTCGGTACGCGCACCAAGTAATCGAGCCGTTTTCGATTCGAACCCCGCTTCGGCGGGGTTTTTTTATTGCTTCGATGGTGTACCCACGGATGGTGAGGCTCCTTAAACACCAACTTCCGCTATCATTGGCGACATGAATGCCGACCCCCTGGAATTGCAAAAATTCAGCGCGCTGGCCCATCTATGGTGGGATCCCGCTTCCGAATTTCGCCCCCTGCATGAAATCAACCCGCTGCGGCTGAACTGGATCAACGGACATGCGCCGCTGGCCGGCAAGTCTGTGCTCGACGTTGGCTGCGGCGGCGGCATCCTGGCGGAATCGATGGCGCAGCGCGGCGCCCGCGTCAAAGGCATCGACCTTTCGGAGAAAGCCCTGAAAGTCGCCGAACTGCATGGGCTGGAAACCGGTATCGAGGTCGACTACGAAATGATTGCCGCCGAAGACCTGGCCGCTCGCGAACCGGCTTCCTATGATGTCGTCACCTGCATGGAAATGCTGGAACACGTGCCGGAACCGGCGCGCGTGGTGCAAGCCTGTGCAACGCTGGTGAAGCCGGGCGGGCGCGTCTTCTTTTCGACGCTGAATCGCAATCCGAAATCCTACCTGTTCGCCGTCATCGGCGCCGAATACCTGCTGCGCCTGTTGCCCCGAGGGACCCACGACTACGTCAAGTTCATCACGCCGGCCGAGCTGGCGCAGTTCGCCCGCAGTGCAGGACTGACAGTCGACCAGTTGAAAGGCATGGGCTATAACCCGCTCACGCGCACCTATTCGCTGAACCGGGACACCAGCGTCAATTATCTGGTCGCCTGTACCCGGTCCGCATGAGCATCACGTCTCGCCGTTCGCCGCAGTCATCGGGACCGGTGACCTTGCCGCTGCCGCGTGCCATCCTGTTCGACCTGGACGGCACCCTTGCCGACACCGCCCCCGATCTGGCGGCCGCCGTCAACCGCCTGATGGTGGCACGGGGACTGGAACCCACTCCGTATGAGCGCCTGCGGCCATTCGCCTCGGCCGGCGCACGCGGCCTGATCGGCGCCGCATTCGACCTGCAGCCGGAAGACAGCGGCTACGAGGAACTGCGCGTCGCCTTCCTGGAAAATTACGAATCCCGACTGGCCGAAGAAAGCCGGCTGTTTGCCGGCATTCCCGAGCTGCTGCGAGCCCTGGAGCAAGCGGATATCGGCTGGGGGGTAGTCACCAACAAGGCGGCTCGTTTCACCGAACCGCTGATCCCGCAAATCGGCCTGCAGCATGCGGGCTGTGTGATTTCCGGCGATACCGCCGCCCATCCGAAACCGCATCCGGCACCCCTGCTGGAAGCGGCGCGCCGCCTGGGACTGGCGGCGGCCGATTGCTGGTACGTCGGCGACGACTTGCGCGACATCCAGGCCGGACGGGCGGCCGGCATGGCTACGGTGGCCGCAGCCTGGGGATATTGCGGTGCACTGGAACCATCCACTTGGGAAGCCGACGCAATCGTACAGACGCCAGCGGAATTGCTCGAACGCATCCATGGTCTGCTTGCCGCATCCATGCAAGGCGCCATTCGCTTCGATTGACGACGTGCTTACGCCAGAGCGAAGGCGCTCTTGAAAGCGGCCGACCCGTACCGATATGGGATACGCTACAATGCAAGTCCTCTTTGGGGGCGACCTGGTTTCGACAGGGGTTGCAAAGCAGCGCAGGGCATACCGAGGGCTGGTCACCTCGTAAATCCAACCGGAAAAGTAATAACTGCAAACGATAACTCGTACGCACTAGCCGCTTAATAACCGGTTAGCTCCACAGCGTCTCGTCCCTGGGGCGTGCTGGCAACAGCGGTGGAGTCATTCACAGGGAATCGCGTTGCGTCGGGTCACTTGGCGCAACGTTAAATCTAGGTGACTCGCCTTGACGAAGCGCGCACGTCCGCGTCGTCCGGGTCAAATCAAAAGGCTGTGCTAAGTATGTAGAACTGTCTGTCGAGTGCTCTTGGACGCGGGTTCGATTCCCGCCGCCTCCACCAATTCGGGTTTCCGGCATTCGCCGAAAATCCTGCCGCGTCGTTTCGAATCAGCCCCGGTTTCGGGGCAATTTTTTTCCTCCACTGCCAGCGCCCCGTGCGCCTTCGGCGCAAGCAGCCAGCAAAAAGGCCCGCATCGCGCGGGCCTTGCAGCTTGGTGCGAGGCAGCCTGGCGGCTGCCCGATTGCCGGATCAATGGCCGGAATTGGCGTCCAGTCCTTGCGGCGCGTGGAACACTTCCGGGTTGTCGGCGCCGCTCACGTGCAGGAAGCCGGCCAAGCCCTTCTCCAGCCGCGACAGCGCATGGTCGACCAGGATGTACTTGCCCGGCACCTCGACCTTGAACTCGACCATGGTCGCGCCGCCCGGCGCTACGCTGGTCGTCTGCACGTTGTGCAGCGGCGGCGAGGTCAGGTCGCCCTGGTTGTAGACGCGGTCGAACACTTCGCCGATCACGTGGAAGCTGGAGGTCAGGTTGGGACCACCGACGCCGAAGAACATGCGGACCGTCTCGCCGACCTTGGCTTCCATCTTGTGGGTCTTGGTCAGTGCGTTCATGCTGCCGTTGAAGGCCAGGTGTTCCGGTTTTTCATCCAGCAGCTTCTCCAGCGAGAATTCCTGCTCGCCCTGCGCGCCATGCTTCTGCACGGTGTAGAACTCGCCCTGCATCACATAGAATTCACGGTCGACCTTCGGCAGGCCGCCTTCCGGCTCGACCAGGATCATGCCGTACATGCCGTTGGCGATGTGCTGGGCGACCATCGGCGTCGCGCAGTGATAGACGAACAGGCCTGGGTTGATCGCCTTGAACGTGAAGCTCTTGGCGGTACCCGGCGCCGCCTGCGTCACCGCCGCACCGCCGCCGGGGCCGGTGACCGCATGGAAGTCCACCGAGTGGATCATGTGGCTATCCTTGGCGTTGGCCATGTTGACGGTGACCGTGTCGCCGACCCGCACGCGGATGAACGGGCCCGGCACCTTGTTGTTGAAGGTCCAGTACTTGTAGGTGGTGCCGTCGGCAAGCTGGCCGACCACTTCGGTGGTTTCCAGGTCGACCGTGAGCTTGCGCGGACCGCGCGCGCCGACCGGTTCGCCGACATCGCCCGGATCGCGGGAAACGTCGGCTGCGCTCGAAGCTGCCTTGGTGACGTCGCCAACGATCAGCTTGCCAGTCATGCCGGCCGCCACGTGACCCGGGAGCGTACAGATATAGTTGAATTCGCCGCTCTTCGAGACGCGGAACACGATCGCGGTACTGGCGCCCTTTTCGTTCAGCTTGTTCGAGGTGGCGTTGAAATCGGGTACCGAGATGTCGTGCTGGGCACCGTCGCCATTGACCAGGTTGATCTGCACCACCGCACCTTCGGCCACGCGCAGGTCGGGGTTGATCTTGCCCTTGATGGCGCCGGCGTCGCCGATGAACACCAGCTTGCCGTCGGCGATCGCGGTGCGCAGCGTGAAGGTGACGTCCGCCACCGGTTTGACGTCACTGGCCGAGGGTCCGGCCGCGGCGCTCGCGTACATCGGCGCCAAGCCGGCGATGCCGAACATGGCGCAGGCAAGGGCTTGGACAATCAGTTTCCGTTTCATTTTCTTCACCTTTCAAAATCCTGCCAGGGGTGGGCTGGTGTTGCGTGGGAAAGCAGGTTGAGTAAAGAATAGGCGGCGGCGTCCATTTTTAAATTGATTCACGTTAAGTATTTTTGCATTGCAGCATCGGCCTGGCGCTGGCGGTGCCTGTCATCGGCGCAGAATGAAAAAGCGTGCAACGCGGGCAAACGCTGCGGTTTCGTTCGCGCCGTTTGCCGGTCTTCGCGAACAACAGAAAACAAGCTCAACCAACCTTCGCCAGCGAGTGTCGTCTGATGACCCCGATCTCCGGCATGCCTCCGAAAAGAGCGGCCTCCCCAAGCCGGTTACTACGCTTTTTCCTCGACTCCAGTGCGCCGACAGCGGCACAGCGGCCACGCTTGGCATCGTTCTCTATTTTCCGGCTGCTGGCGGCGCTGCTGCTGGGCGGCTGGTTGGTACACGCCTCCGCGCAACCGGCACCGCTGATGCTCGCCAACGTCTACCGTCCCGGCGTACCGTTGGCGCCGTACTGGGTCAGCGAGAAGCTGGACGGCGTGCGCGGCTATTGGGATGGCAAGGCCCTGTGGACGCGCGGTGGCGAGCCGGTCGCCGCACCCGCCTGGTTCACTGCCGGTTGGCCGGCGCAGCCGCTGGATGGCGAACTGTGGGCCGGGCGCGGCCAGTTCGCGCACGCGGTCTCGACCGTGCGCCAGCACCAGCCGGACGACGCCGCCTGGCGGCGCATGCGCTTCATGGTGTTCGACCTTCCGGCAGAGGAAGGCGATTTCGACCGGCGGCTGGCGGTACTGCGCGCACTGCTGGCGGCGCCGGCCTCACCGTGGCTGGCGGCAGTCGAGCAATTCCGCGTGCGCGATCACGCGGCGCTGCAGGCGCGCTTGCGCGCCGTGGTGCACGCCGGTGGCGAAGGTTTGATGCTGCATCGTGGCGACGCTCCGTACCGGGCACTGCGCAGCGACGATCTGCTGAAAGTGAAGATCCATGACGACGCCGAAGCGCGCGTCATAGCCCACCTGCCCGGCAGCGGCAAGCACCGGGGCATGCTGGGCGCGCTGCTGGTCGAGAGCGCCGACGGCCGCCGCTTCAAGCTTGGCAGCGGCCTGTCCGCCGAACAGCGACGGGCACCGCCGGCCATCGGCAGCTGGGTCACCTACCGCTTCCGTGGCCTGCACCCGAGCGGCTTGCCGCGCTTCGCCAGCTTCGTGCGCGTGCGCGCCGACTGGCCGCCGGCGGCACTGGATGGCGCATCGCCAGCCGAAGCGGCCGGGCTGCGGTAATATGGATTCTTGGGGCCGCCATGGCGTTCACGTCATGGCGGCCTTGTGCTGCGCGGGCCCTTTCGGTTTTTGGCCATGCTCATATACTCGCCCGAGCATTTTTTAAATCGCTTGTGCGGCGCCCGGCATAGGCCGGTTTTTGAGGATACCCCCTCTTTTAATCTGCCGGCAGCGGCAACGATCGGCGGCGCCAACTCTGCCGCCCCAACCTCTTTCGCGGGAAAACCCATCATGCATATCGAAGAATCCGTCAAGCTCGACTTCAAGGACGTCCTGATCCGGCCCAAGCGCTCGACACTGACCTCGCGCTCCCAGGTCGACATCCAGCGCGAATTCGTATTCCACAATTCCGGTCGCAAGTACAACGGCATCCCCATCATCGCCGCCAACATGGACACCACCGGTACCATGGAAATGGCGCGCGCGCTCGGCCAGCACGGACTTTCGGTGGCACTGCACAAGCACTACACCGAGGCAGAACTGGCGACCTTCTTCCAGTCGCTGCAACAGGGCGCGCTGCCGTCCTCCACCGCTTTCTACTCGTTGGGGATCAGCAAGTCCGACTACGATAAATTCCGCGCCGTCATGGCGCGCGTCGACGGCGCCATCGACTATGTTTGCATCGACGTCGCCAACGGCTACACGGAGGGCTTCATCAACTTCGTCAAGAAAGTGCGCGCCGACTTCCCGGCGCTGACCATCATGGCCGGCAACGTCGTCACCGGCGACATCACCGAAGAACTGATCCTGGCTGGCGCCGACATCGTCAAGGTCGGTATCGGCCCCGGCTCGGTCTGCACCACGCGCAAGATGACCGGGGTCGGCTATCCGCAGTTGTCGGCGGTGATCGAATGCGCCGACGCCGCGCATGGCCTGGGCGGCCAGATCTGCGCCGACGGCGGCTGCGTGGTGCCGGGCGACCTGGCCAAGGCCTTCGGTGCCGGCGCCGACTTCATCATGCTGGGCGGCATGCTGGCCGGCCACGACGAATGCGCGGGCGACATGGTCGAGCGCGACGGCCGCAAGTTCAAGACCTTCTACGGCATGAGCAGCCGCGCGGCGATGGAAAAATATTCCGGCGGCGTGGCCCACTATCGTGCCTCGGAAGGCAAGGAAGTGCTGGTCGACTACCGCGGCCCGGTGGCGGAGACGCTGCAGGACATCCTCGGCGGCGTGCGCTCGGCCTGCACCTACGTCGGCGCCCACAAGCTGAAGGAACTGACCAAGCGCACCACCTTCGTGCGCGTGACGCAGCAGTTGAACGAAGTGTTCGGCAAGTCGTAACGGTCGTCGCGCATGGCCGCGCAGCATGCCACCGAACCTGCCGCAGCCGCCTCGGCGCTGCGGCTGTTCTACGCGCTGTGGCCGGACGCCGCCACCCGCACCGCGCTGGCGGCGCTGCAGGACGGACTCGGAGGCCGGCCGACCACGCCCGCCAACCTGCACCTGACGCTGGCCTTTCTCGGCCAGCAGCCGGCCACCGCGCTGCCGCTGCTGGAGGCGGTACTGGCGGAATTGCCGTCAGCACCGCTGCCGCTGACGCTGAACCGCAGCGGCTACTTCGAACGCCCGCGCATCGCCTGGATCGGCCCCGAGCCGGCGCCGGCCGCGCTGCTCGACCTGCAGCGTACGCTGTCGCAGGCGCTGGCGCAGCAGCCGATCCGCTATCAGGCGGCGGCGCGCTTCCTGCCTCACGTGACGCTGGCGCGCAACGCCAACGCCGGGCCGGCACTGCTGGATACGCCGATCCCGTGGCGCAGCAGCCAGATCGCGCTGGCCTGCTCGGAAACGCTACCGCAGGGCGCGCGCTACCGCGTGCTGGCGGCGCGCCGGTTGGACGGCTGAACCGTCAGCACCGCTCCATGCGAGCAAAAAAAACGGCCGGATGGCCGCTTTTCTTTTTTACCGACCGCGCCTTGCTTCAATAGACGGTGACCGGGCCGTTGATCGGCGCCGGCGTCGGCCCCTTCTGCATTCCCTGAGCCTCGTGCACCGACTGCGGTCGCGCGCCGGCCGCGCCGAACTGGGCCATCAGTTCGCCATAGGCGGCGGCGGCCAGGCTTTTCGACGTCTCGGCGATCACCTTGCCGCGATTCAGCACCACGCGGTCGCCGGCGCGCGTCAGGATCTTGGTGTCCTGCCCCGAGCCGCTGGCGCTGAAGGCCGCCTTCACTTCATAGGTGCGGGTATTGATCAGGCTGAAGTCGGCCACCAGATCGAGCGTCAGGTTGGCAGTCACCGACTGCCCCATCGCCAGCGGCATCGCTTCCTGGCGAAAGGCGATGCTGCTGACGGTGCCGAACAGCACATAGTCGGCACCCGGATAATAGCCCTGCTTGATGCGGCCGATGATGTCGTAGATCTGTTCGGTCGGCGCGCCGGTGTACGGCTTGGCCTGCACCAGTCGCACGCCGCCGCCCTTCAGCAGCGCACCCTTCAGGTCGGCGGTGTAGTTGCGCAGTTCGCCGCGATCGATCCAGGTATAAGTCCCCTCGGCCTCGAAATAACTGCTTTCATGGCGGGCGTCGACGCGGCCGCGGCTGGAATAGCCGTGATCGGTTTCGCGCTCGCTGCCGCTGGCCTTCAGGCTGCTCTTGCTGCTGGCGGAAACGACGCGGAAATAGTCGCGTACGGTTTCCTGGTAGGTCAGGTCGGTGACCGCGATCTTCGGCTCGGCCGCATGCGCCGCCGCCAGCGCCGCCGCCAGCGCCACGCCGGCCAGCCATTGCATATGCTTGGTCATGATGGGTTCCATGATGAAGGAAGACGCCTACTGGCGCGACGTCTTGCGGATTTCCTTTTCATCCTGCCACTCGATCGAGCCTTCCTCGACGTCGTAGACCTTCAGCGTCATCTTGTAGAACACGTCCTTGGTATTGGCGTTCTGCTTGACGATCGAAACGATCTCGCCTTCCAGCGTGTACTTGGCGGCGGTCATGTTGCCGATCTTGGCGCGGCCGGCGGCCTTGTACAGGCCGCTCTGGTTCTGCCGCTGCAGTTCGTCGACACCGCCCTGCATTTCATCGTTGCTGCGCACGAACTTGACCTTGCGGCTTTTCACCAGCGCGGTCTGGATCGAATTCATGATTGACTTGGTATCGATGTATTCGCTGGTCTTGTTGCGCACCGGTGCCAGCGTCATGGTCGGCCGGCCGGTCAGGATCGGATCCTCCAGCAGCGAGCCGACCATCTTTTCGGCGATCATCTGCAGGTCGGTCGAACCGAATTCATTGGTGACGGTTTCGACCGCCTTGGCGTCGCCATAGCTGACCTGGCGCGCAAAGCTGACGGTCGGCTGCGACAGCGTCGGGCAGCCGGACAGCAGCAGCGTGGCGGCTGCCAGCACGGCCAGTTTCAAGCCATGGGAAAGGGCGAGTTTCATGCGAGGCTCCAGAAAGGATAGATGTTGGCGGAAGGCCGCGTCAGCGCGGCTCGGAACTCATTTCGATCTTGAAGTCGGTGGCTTGCGGCCCGTAGCCGGTGCCCTTGATGAAGTGCGTCTGGCGCCCGAGGAACACCAACGGCTTCCAGACCTCGCCGTCGCCGACCTGCATGCCGTTGTCATCGGTCCAGCGGAAGCGGTAGAACAGCCGCAGGTCGCGCGTGTCGGTATTGGTCATTTCCGCCTGCACCACCAGCACGTCGTTGCGCCGCTGCGCGCGCAGGTCGACCACCTGCAGGCCGAGCAGCTCGCCACGGACGATCAGCTTGGCGGCGATGCCTGGCGACACCGCGGGCGGCACCGGCTGCGCCAGGGTACCGGCAGCCAGCAGCGACAAGCCGGCCGCCAGCAGGAAGCGTTGGATCAGAGTTCGCATGGAATGCCTCGGGACGGGAAAGGAAAATCGATCAGCGTGTCTTTTTCTGGACCGCGCGCGCGCGCGGGGCAGATTTTTGCGGTGCCTTCTTTTCTGGCGCGGCCGCCGGCTCTGCTTGCGCCAGCACGCCGGCGCTGCCGAAACGGGCCGGCTCGCCGAAGTAGGTCTTGTTCCTGAAGACACGCACCGGCACGATCATGTAGCGGCCATCGATGTTGAGCTTGTTGCCGGCATCGGCCAGGCCCGGGATCCGCACCTCGTACTCGCCCGGCGGCACGAACGAACGCGCGACGAATACCCGCCCAGGCAGGCTGCGCCACAAGCGATCGTCGGCGTCGGGATTGGTGGCGGCGACCATGATGTTCCCCATCAGGCCACCGAGCGGCCCCAGCTGGCGGTTGGCCTGATCCTGCAACAGTCCCTTGCCGATCGCGCGCACTGCAGTGCGCAACTGCATCCCCGGCAATTCATCCTTCAGCGCCTTGCGTGCCATCACGTTGAAATCGGCGATCAGGTCGGCGCGTGCCGACAGCTGGCCAAGTTCGACCTGCTCGACGACGATCGGATCCGAGTCCGGCTGGATCACCGGATAGGACAGCGGCACCGCGATCAGCCCGCTCGGCGTCGGTACCGGAAAGGTCACCTTCTGCGACTTGCGTGCTGGCGCATGCCCGGCCTCGATCACGAACAGCACGTCGGTCACGCCCTTCTTGCGCCGGAAGCTGGTGCGCTGGTCAAGACCGCGCAAGCCTTCCTCCAGCACCGCCAGATTGGGCCGCAGTTCGATCGCCTTGCGATAGCCGGGCGCGGCCAGGCTGGGTTCATTCAGCGCTTCATAGACATACCCGGCCATGTAGTGGCTGAGGGCATTCTGGAAGCCGTTCTTCAGTTCCAGCACCTGCGGATCGTTCAGGGTTTCGATCGGATAGCCGTTCAGCTCGCGCGCATCGGTGGTGATGCCCTTGTCCTGCGCTTCCTTTTCCGCTTCGGCAGTTTCGCGCGCGCGGAAGGCGGCGATCACCGCTTCGCGCTCATGCGTGCGCTTGATGTCGACACGCGCGGTATCGAGGTCGCCGAGACCGAGCCGGTTCATCGCCATGCGCGTGGTCAGCATCACCTTCTCGTAATCCTGGCCCTCGTAGGTCCGGCTGCCGTCGCCCAGCAGCAGCGCACCGGCCTGCTGGCCCAGCAAGCGGGCCGGATCGTCGCGGGCGATTTCCTCCCACTGCTTGACCTGGGCATCGGCGACTTCGAAGGCCGTCAGGCTGTCCTGATAGCGCGAACCGACGCGCAGCAGCTCGCCTTTCTCCAGGTGCAGCAGCAGGTCGTTCTTGTTTTCGCCCTGGGTTTTCTCCTCGAGTTGCGCGATCGCCTGCTCCAGCCGTCCCTGCGCGGTAGCGTCGAGACTGGACGATAGCTTGCTGTCATGGGTTGGGACAGTGGCGCAGGCAGTGAGCATCAGCGCGACGGCGGGCAGAAAATAAGGACGCATAGGCGATCGGGATGAATGGAGCAGACGAAGTTCGCCAAGGGAGCACTTGGCACAAAAGCAACGCGCAAGTGTACCGAGGGCTTTCTTGAAAAACAATGGAAATTCCGTCGGTTACGGAACTATTTTTCAAGCCATTCGTCAAAGGCGCGGAAAAAGTCCACCAGCCTTGAGCGCCGCCCGTCGTGCAAGCCATGATCGGCCTGCGGGTACAGCAACAGGGTCAGATTCTGCTTGCCGGCCGCCGCATACAGCGATCGCAGGTAGCGCGCCGACTCGACCGGTACCGCGTCATCCGCTTCGCCCATCGCCACCAGCAGCGGCAGTTGCAGGCGCAGCAGGTTTTCCTGGTGTGGCAGCTCGCGCAACTCCTTCCAGTAGCGCCAGCTGCGCCCGGCGATGCCTTGGGTGGGGTCGTCCGGATCGGCCGGCGGGGCGCCGTCGAGCGCGTCCAGCGCCGCCAGGTGCGCGGCGAATCCCTGTCTTTGCGCCTGCAGCCGGTACGCCGCCAGCGGCGCCATGCCGCCGTTGCCGAGAATGGCGACATGGGTGGCCGCCGCTATCCGCGCCGCCAGCGTCGGCACGATGTCGCCACCCTCTGAAATGCCGAGCAGCGCCACGCGCACCGGCGGCGTTCCGGCCCGGCCGGCGCGCGCCAGCTGCGCTTCGATGAATTCGCGCTGGTCGGCCAGCCAGCGCTGCGGATGATCGGCACGAACGAAGGCTTCGCCGCAGCCGGCGATGCGGCCCCAGCTGCGCTCGCCGATGAAGCGCTTATGCAGCACGAAAATCCGGACCGCCCCGGAACGACCATCGAGGCCGTCGAAATACTGCGGCAGGAAGTATTTCATGCTGGTGCAGTCGGAGCCAGCGATCACGAACAGATAGGTCGCGATGGCCGGCTCCGCGGTGGCCGGCCACTGCTGCACGCTCTTGTCGAAGGAAAAATAGATGGCGTGGCCGCCGTCGCGGAAATGGAAGGTCTGCGCCGGCACGGCGCGATCCGAATAGGTGTGCTGCCAGCCGTTCCAGTAGGCGCAGCCCTGGCACGTCAGCAGCACAAGCAGCAGCAGCGGCCGTGCTGCCCGCCGTGCGGCGCCGGCCATTGC
>JBAUJK010000163.1:0-9065 GCA_049683695.1 Burkholderiaceae bacterium | reverse complement strand
ATGACAAGCTAGGGGCGCTGCTGCCGGCGGCGGCGCGCATGGCGCAACTGCAGAAGGAGTGCGCCCGAAATCTGCCCGCCATGTTTGATGCCTGCGCCGTGGTGCAGTTCGCATCCGGCCAGCTGGTACTGGCGGTGCCGAACGCGGCGCTGGCGGCGAAGCTGAAGCAGCAATTGCCGAAACTGCAAGAATCCCTGTGCCGGCTGGGCTGGCAGGTTAACGCAGTGCGTCTCAAAGTGCAAGCCGTGCGTCCGGAGACCTGCCCGGCGCCGAAAAGGGATTGGGTGCTGGCGCCGAAAGCCTTGCCGGCGCTGGCGGAGCTGCAGCAGCAACTGGAGGATTCGCCGCGCAACGCGGCGCTGAAGGCGGCGCTGGCGGCCATGCTGCGTCGCCATCAGCGCGACACTTCGCGCCAAGGGTGATTCGCGGCAATTTTTATACTGGATAGGGTATTTTTAAAGCCGCACGCGATTCGCCCGGGATAAGCCGATTTTTCGGCATACTCCCACAAATCAGAGTTCAGGAAGGGTTTGCGCGGTCGCCGGCTAGTTCAGCGCCCACTCCTGCGCCGCCTGCCGCACATAGGTGCTGGGTGCCGTTTCCAGCGTGTCGAAGCTGACGACTTCATAGGCATCCGGCTGCGCCAGCAGCGCGCGCAGCAACTGGTTGTTCAGCGTATGGCCGGACTTGTGGGCGACATAGCTGGCCAGGAGCGAATGGCCGATCAGGTACAAATCGCCGATCGCATCCAGGATCTTGTGCCGGACGAATTCGTTGCCATAGCGCAGGCCATCCGAATTGAGGATCCGGTATTCGTCCATCACGATCGCGTTTTCCAGCGAACCGCCGCGCGCGAGACCTAGCCCGCGCAGGGTTTCGACGTCCTGCATGAAGCCGAAAGTGCGCGCGCGCGCCACTTCCTTGACGTAGGATTCGATCGCGAAGTCGATCTGCGCGCGCTGCCCGGTGCCGTCCACCGCTGGATGATTGAACTCGATAAAGAAATCCAGCTTGAAGCCGTTGTATGGCTCCAGCCGCGCCCACTTGCGCTGCTCGCCATCGCCCTCCGAGACTTCGACCGCGCGCTTGACCCGGATGAATTTCTTGGCCGCGGCCTGCTCCTCCAGCCCGGCCTGCTGCAGCAGGAACACGAACGAGGAAGCCGAGCCATCCATGATCGGGATTTCCTCGGCGCTGAGATCAACGTATAGATTGTCGATGCCGAGGCCGGCGCAGGCCGACAGCAGATGCTCGACGGTGGAAACCCGCACCCCGTCGCGCGCCAGCGTCGACGCCATCCGCGTATCGCCGACCGCCAGCGCATTGGCCGGCAGGTCGACCGCCGGGTCGAGATCGACGCGGCGGAACACGATGCCGGTGTCGATCGCGGCCGGACGCAGGGTCAGTTCGACCTTGGTGCCGGAGTGCAATCCGACGCCGACGGTCTTGACCAGTTGTTTGATGGTGCGTTGTTTCAGCATGCGGCATTATAACTTTCCTGGCATCACTGTAACCATGCCGCCTGCCGCCCGTATCAGCCGAGTTGCGCCAGCAGGGTTTCGGCGTTCGACACTTCGAACTTGCCCGGCTGTTCGACGTTCAACCGGCGCACCACGCCATCCTCGACCAGCATCGAATAGCGCTGCGAACGCGTCCCCATGCCGAACTTGGAGAAATCGGCGTCGAGGCCGAGCGCCTTGCTGAAGCTGGCGTTGCCGTCGGCCAGCATGCGCACCGTGCCGCCGGTCTTCTGATCGCGGCCCCAAGCGCCCATCACGAAGGCATCGTTGACCGCGATGCACCAGATTTCGTCGACACCCTTGGCCTTCAGCTCGGCCGCGTGCTTGACGTAGCCCGGCACGTGCTGCGCCGAGCAGGTCGGCGTGTATGCACCCGGCAAGCCGAAGATCGCAATCTTCTTGCCCTTGGCCAGCTCGGCGACGTCGAAGGTGTTCGGCCCCAGCGTGCAGCCTTCGGTCTCGGTGTCGATGAATTCCGCCAGCGTGCCTTGCGGCAGGCGGTCGCCTACTTTGATGGTCATTCCTCTCTCCTTTGCTTTGCGGCGCGGCAGCGCCAATGAAAAACGCCGCGCTCGCAAGCGCGGCGTGCCGATGCAGTATGCCCGGTTTGGCGCGGCGGCGCAGGCCGCCGGCTGCCGTCAGTCGGCCTGCTTGCGCAGGAAAGCCGGGATGTCGTAGGTTTCCATGCCATTCTTTTCCAGCGCGCGCACGGTCTCCGATGCCGATTCGCGGCGCCATACCGCCGGCTGCTTCAAGCCTTCGAACGACGGCGCCGCCTGGCCCTGGCCGCCCGGCGTCTTCAGCATGCCGGCGGTCGCCATGATCGGCTCGTTATGGGTACCGGTGCGCAGCATCGGCGCCTGCACCAGCTGTACCGTCGCCTTGCGCGGACGGCCAAGGCCGGTTGCCACCACCGTCACGCGCAGCTCATCGCCCATGGTGTCGTCGTAGGCCATGCCTTGCGCGATCGACGCGTCCTCCGCGGCGAACGCGCGCACGGTTGCCATCACTTCCTTGATTTCCTTGCCCTTCAGGCCGTGGCTGGCGGTGACGTTGACCAGTACGCCGCGCGCGCCGGACAGGTCGATGCCGTCCAGGAGCGGCGAGGTCACCGCCTGCTCGGCGGCGATGCGGGCGCGGTCGACACCGGACGCGGTGGCGGTACCCATCATTGCCTTGCCCTGCTCGCCCATGATGGTCTTGACGTCGTTGAAGTCGACGTTGATGTGGCCCGGCACGTTGATGATTTCAGCGATACCGGCCACGGCGTTGTTCAGCACGTCATCGGCATGCTGCAGCCATTCCAGCATGCTGTCGTCTTCGTAGATGTCTTCCAGCTTTTCATTCAGGATGATGATCAGCGAATCGACGTGCGCGGCCAGCGCCTCCAGCCCCTCCTCGGCGATGTCCATGCACTTCTGGCCTTCGTACGAAAACGGCTTGGAGACCACCGCCACCGTCAGCGCGCCCTGCTCCTTGGCGACCTGGGCGACGACCGGCGCGGCACCGGTGCCGGTGCCGCCGCCCATGCCGGCGGCGATGAACACCATGTGCGCACCACGCAGTGCATCTTCGATGCGGGTGCGCGATTCTTCCGCCAGCTGGCGTCCGACCTCCGGTTTCATGCCGGCGCCGAGACCGGTTTCGCCGATCTGGATCACATTGTGCGCCTTCGATTGCGCCAGCGCCTGGGCGTCGGTGTTGGCAACGATGAACTCGACGCCGGATACGCCCTTGTTGATCATGTGCTGCACCGCATTGCCGCCAGCGCCGCCGACGCCGACGACCTTGATCACGGTGCCGAGGGTTGCATTGTCGAGCATATCAATTTCCATGATGACTCCTGTTATATGTAAGTGAAGGTGCAGTTCTCAGTCGATAGGCATCACGCGATGTGACGACTAGCAACTGGTAGCTGCGGGGTGATGCAAGAACCGGTACTGCGACTGCTTTAAAAAATGCTGCTGGTTGCGCTGCTGGTAATGCGGACTCCTTATAGAGTGTTCGGGATTGAGTACTGCTCCACTTGGCTCTTCCGCGTAATTCTCAAATTCCGTCGTTCCGGTGCAAGCCGGAACCCAATATCGTTTTTGGTGGCTCGACCTGTGCTTCTGCGCGAGCCAACCCTGCCCGACCTTTCTGCTTGATTTATCGGGGACAGAGCAGCTCGCCGCTTGCGCGCCTCACAAACTCTGTCCCACAAGTGTTTAAGCTGTTAAAAATTCCCCAAAAACCATTCCTTCATCCGTTGCCAAATCGCCTTCGCGGTACCACCCTGGCGGCTGACGTTCTGGCCGCGCAGGTATTGCTTCTTCGCTTCCAGAAGCAGGCCGAGCACGGTCGAGTAGCGCGGGCTGCGCACCACGTCGGCCAGCTGGCCGTGGTATTCCGGTACGCCGAGCCGCGCCGGCTTCAGGAAGATGTCTTCCGCCAGTTCCACCATGCCGGGCATCATCGTGGTGCCGCCGGTCAGCACGATGCCGGACGACAGCACTTCCTCGTAGCCGGATTCGCGCACCACCTGGTGCACCAGCGCGAACAGCTCCTCGACGCGCGGCTCGATCACCGCCGCCAGCGCTTGGCGCGACAACGTGCGTGGGTTGCGGTCGCCCAGCCCCGGCACTTCCATCGTCTCGCCGGGATCGGCCAGCACCTGCTTGGCGACGCCATAGCGCAGCTTGATTTCCTCCGCCTCCAGGGTTGGTGTGCGCAAGGCCATCGCGATGTCGTTGGTGATCTGGTCGCCGGCGATCGGGATCACCGCGGTATGGCGGATCGCGCCCTCGGTGAAGATGGCGACGTCGGTAGTGCCGCCGCCGATGTCGATCAGCACCACGCCCAGCTCCTTTTCATCCGGAGTCAGCACCGCATAGGCGGACGCCATCGGCTGCAGGATCAGGTCCGACACTTCCAGCCCGCAGCGGCGCACGCACTTGACGATGTTCTGCACGGCTGACACGGCGCCGGTGACGATGTGCACCTTCACTTCGAGGCGGATGCCGCTCATGCCGATCGGTTCGCGCACGTCTTCCTGGTTGTCGACGATGAATTCCTGCGGCACTGTGTGCAGTAACTGCTGGTCGGTCGGGATGTTGACCGCCTTCGCCGTCTCGATCACGCGCGCGACGTCGGTGGCGGTGACTTCCTTGTCCTTGATCGCCACCATGCCGCTCGAGTTGAAGCTGCGGATATGGCTGCCTGCGATGCCGGTATAGACGTTCTCGATCTTGCAGTCGGCCATCAGCTCGGCTTCTTCCAGCGCGCGCTGGATCGACTCCACCGTCGCCTCGATGTTGACCACCACCCCCTTCTTCAGCCCCTTCGATTCGTGCTGGCCCAGGCCGATCACTTCGTGGCGGCCATCCGGCATCACTTCGGCCACCACCGCCACCACCTTCGAGGTACCGATATCGAGGCCGACGATCAGGTTTTTCGCGTCTTTTGTCATGTCGTTCCGCTTATTTTTTCTTGCCATCCAATCCGAGCGGCAGGCCGCTGGCCTTCAGCGCCATGCCGTTCGGATACCGCATATCCACGCTTTCGATCCGATCCTGCAGCCTCGCCACCAGCTGCGGATAGACGCTGACCAGCCGCGCCACCCTTTCGTGCAGCGTGGACGGCGTCTGCTCGCGCCCCAGCTCCACCGTCACCCCGTTATCCAGCCGCAGTTTCCAGGCGTAGCGTCCCGACAGCTGCACCGCTTCCGGCTCCAGTTCGAGCGGCGCGAACCAGTCGCGGAACTCGCCGTAGCGCGCCACCACCTCCGGCGCGCTGCCTTCCGGGCCGGCGAATTCCGGCAGCTCGCCATCCTCTTCCGCCTCGTCCAGGTTGGCGGTGAACACGTCTCCCTTCACCGATACCAGCCGGCCATCCTCGCCCCAGGTGCCGAGCGGCTGGTGCTCCTCGATCGCCACCAGCAGCGTATTCGGCCACTCGCGCCGCACCGTCGCCTTGCGCACCCAGGGCACCGATTCGAAGGCGGCGCGCACCGCATCCAGGTCGGCGGTGAAGAAATTGCCACGGATGCGCGGCAGCGCCGTGCTGCGCACCGTCAGCGCGTTCACGCGCCGCAGCGGCGTTTCGGCACGGCCTTCGATCCGGATCGTCTTCAGCGTAAACATCGGCCGCTGCGCCAACCACCAGACGCCGGCCGCCAGTACCGCGAACGCCGCCAGCGCCAGCAGAAGGCTGGAAATCGCGTTCAGTATCCGGACGTCTTGCCACATGACCTGATCCGCCTCGTCAACCCGGTGCCCAATCGCTGGACGGCGCCAGATCCAGCGCCGCCATCCGCAGGATCTCGATGCACAAATCCTCGTACGACATGCCGGCCACCTTGGCCGACATCGGCACCAGCGAATGCCCGGTCATGCCGGGCGAGGTGTTGAGTTCCAGCAGGAAAGGCCGCTGATCGGCGGAGTGCAGCATCACGTCGACCCGGCTCCAGCCGCGGCAGCCGAGGGCCCGGTGGCTAGCCAGCGCCAGCTCCTGGATTTCGCGCTCGCGCGCCGGCTCCAGCCCGCTTGGGCAGAAATACTGGGTGGCGTCGGTAAAGTACTTGTTCTGATAGTCGTAGTTGGCGTCCGGAGCCACGATGCGGATCACCGGCAGCGCGCGCGCCTCGTCGCCGGCGCCGAGGATTGGGCAGGTCAGCTCCATGCCGTCGATGAATTCCTCGGCCATCACCGCGTGGTCGAAGCGCGCCGCCAGCGCATACGCGGCCGGCAGCTGCTCCAGCCTGGTTACCTTGGTCAGGCCGAGCGTCGAGCCTTCGTGCGCCGGCTTCACGATCAGCGGCAGGCCCAGCGTGGCCGCCACCCGGCCGCTGGAAAAGCCGGCGTGCAGCATCTCGAACTTCGGCGTCGCCAGGCCGTCGGCCAGCCAGATGCGCTTGGTCATCGCCTTGTCCATCGCGATCGCAGATGCCAGCACGCCGGGGCCGGTGTACGGGATCCGCAATTGCTCCAGCGCGCCCTGCAGCGTGCCGTCCTCGCCGTAGCGCCCGTGCAGCGCGATGAACACGCGGTCGAATTTTTCTGCCGCCAGTTCGGCTAGGCTGCGCTCGGCGGGGTCGAAGCCCTGCGCGAGTACGCCGCGGCTGCGCAGCGCCTGCAGTACACCGGCACCGGACATCAGCGAGACTTCGCGCTCGGCAGAGCGGCCGCCGAACAGCACGCCGACCTTGCCGAACTCGGCGGCCGGATCCAAGGATTTCCCTGCCTGCGATGCGCTCATGTCGCCTCCTGCGCGGCTTGCGCGGCTTGCGCCAAACGTAAGGGCACGCCGCTGATGGAGCCGGCGCCCATGGTGATCACGACGTCGCCGTCCCGCACCAGGTTCAGAACGGTGGCCGGCATTTCCTCGATATGCTCGACAAACACCGGTTCGACCTTGCCCTGCACGCGCAGCGCGTGCGCCAGAGAACGGCCGTCGGCGGCGACGATCGGCGCCTCGCCGGCGGCATAGACTTCGGCCAGCACCAGCACGTCGACCGTCGACAACACCCGTACGAAGTCTTCGAATAGGTCGCGCGTGCGGGTGTAGCGGTGCGGCTGAAACGCCAGCACCAACCGCCGGCCAGGATAGGCGCCGCGCGCGGCGGCGATGGTGGCCGCGGTTTCGACCGGATGGTGTCCGTAGTCGTCGACCAGAGCGAACGAACCGGCGGTCGGCAGGGCGATCTCGCCATAGCGCGTGAAGCGCCGTCCGACGCCGTGGAATTCGGCCAGTGCCTTTTGCGTTGCCGCGTCTGCCACGCCGAGCTCGCGCGCGATCGCGATCGCGGCGCAGGCATTCTGCACGTTGTGCATGCCGGGCTGGTTCAGGCTGATCGGCAGCGGCGCGTGGCCGTCCTGCAGTACCGTAAAGCGCATCAGTCCATCGACCGCCTCGGCGTCCACCGCGCGCACCTGCGCTTCTTCGTGGAAGCCGTAGGTAGTGATCGGCTTGGACACCTGCGGCATGATCGCTCTCACGTTGGCGTCGTCGATGCACAGCACGGCGACGCCGTAGAACGGCAGTCGCTGCGTGAATTCGACGAAGGTCTGCTTCAGCCGGTTGAAGTCGTGGCCGTAGGTTTCCATATGGTCGGCGTCGATGTTGGTGATCACTTCGATCACCGGCGACAGGTTCAGGAACGAGGCATCCGATTCGTCGGCCTCGACCACGATGAAGTCACCGGCGCCGAGCTTGGCGTTGGCGCCTGCCGAGGTCAGCCGGCCGCCGATCACGAAGGTCGGGTCGAGGCCGCCCTGCGCCAGCACGCTGGCGACCAGGCTGGTGGTCGTGGTCTTGCCGTGCGTGCCGGCAATCGCGATGCCGCTTTTCAGCCGCATCAGCTCGGCCAGCATCATCGCCCGCGGCACGATCGGAATGCGCCGCTCGCGCGCCGCCGCCACTTCCGGGTTGTCGTCCTTGACCGCGGTCGAGGTAACGATGGCGTCGGCGCCGGCGATGTGCTCGGCGGCGTGACCCTGCGCCACGCGCACGCCGAGGCTGGCCAGGCGCCGGGTGGCGGCGTTATCCGCGAGATCGGAACCGGACACGGTATAGCCGAGGTTTTGCAGCAGCTCGGCGATGCCGCTCATGCCGCTTCCGCCGATTCCTACGAAATGGATATTTTTTACCTTATGTTTCATGTTCTTTGCTCACTGGCGGCGCGGCTTGTGCCCGAATGATGAAACGCCGTGCTACCGCACGGCTTGGCGCCGATGCCGACAAAATGGATGTTTTTTACCTTGTGCTTCATGCTGCCTTCGTCAATCTTTCCAGTTCATTGGCGATCGCCAGGTTGGCGTCACGCCTGCCGTTGTCATAGGCCGCCTGCGCCATGATCCGGCAGCTGTCGCGCGTCATTTCCCGCAACAGCGCAGCCAGACCGGCCGGCGTCATTTCGTCCTGCGGCAGGTGGATCGCCGCCTTCTGTTGCGCCATCCAGCGCGCGTTGTCGCGCTGGTGGCTGGTGGTCGATGCCACCAGCGGCACCAGCACGCTGGCGACCCCGGCCGCCGTCAATTCCGAGATCGTGATGGCGCCGGCGCGGCAGATCACCAGATCGGCCTCGGCATAGCGGCGCGGCATGTCGTCGATAAAATCCACTACCTCGGCCTGCACCTGCGCCTGCCGGTATGTCTGGCGCAGGCTGTCGATATGCTGACGGCCCGACTGGTGCGTGATCTGCGGCCGTTGGCCGGGCGGCAGCAGGGCCAGCGCCGCCGGCAGGCATTCGTTCAGCGCGCGCGCACCCAGGCTGCCGCCGATCACCAGCAGCCGCAGCGGCCCGCTGCGACCGGCGTAGCGCTCGGCCGGCGGCGCCAGCGCCAGGATTTCTTCGCGCACCGGGTTGCCGGTCACCAGCACCTTGCCGGCGGCGGCGCCGAACTCAGCCGGAAAACCGAACAGCAGGCGCTGCGCGAACGGCACCAGCGTGCGGTTCGACAGCAGCAGCGCGGCGTCGGCATTCACCAGCACCAGCGGGATCCCGCGCAGTCTCGCCATCAACCCGCCCGGCACCGTCACGTAGCCGCCCATCCCCAGCACCAGGTC
>JBAUJK010000162.1:0-2728 GCA_049683695.1 Burkholderiaceae bacterium | reverse complement strand
AAAACATCCCGCGCGTGCTGCAGGATCACCTGACCGCCGAACTGCGGCGCGACGGCTGGACCATGCCGCCGCTGTTTGCATGGCTGCAGCAGCACGGCGGCGTGGCGGATGCCGAAATGCATCGGGTCTTCAATTGCGGGATCGGGATGGTGGTGATCGTCGCGGCCGAGCAGGCCGATGCGGCGGTGGCGCAGTTGCAGGCGGCGGGGGAGACGGTGTACCGGATCGGGGCGATCCGGGCGCGGGGGGATGGGGAGGCGCAGACGGTGGTGGTTTGAGGAGCGGGTTTGATATACTCCCCTTGATAGCCGTCTATGCCGGGCATAATTCCTTGTGAATTTGCTCATACACCCTGATTCTGCTCAAACTCCTCCTACTGTCGCTCCGGCGAAGACGGGAATGCATGCATTCCCTCCAGTGTCGTTTTCCGTCTAAGCGATACCGCTGCTACTTCATGGTGCCTAGCCGGGGGTGGCCCGGCAGCCACTTACTTTCTTTGTCCCGCCAAAGAAAGTAAGCAAAGAAAGGCGACCGCAAGACGCTGGCCTTCGGCTTCCCGCTGCTGCAACGCCAAAATCGGGAAATGAAACCAACTCGCTGCGCTCAGACATGTTTCATTTCTGATCCGATTTCGGCGCCGCAGCAGCGGCAGCGTCCAAGCGGGGGCAGGTCAAAGTCAAAAGCAACTGCAACTTCAAAAGCAACGGCGAACCCGCCGCTACCGTGCGTCAATCGCTGCACCGCCGCCCACCGCCTCTGAATTACAATCCCGCACATGAGCATCCAGACCGACAACTTCACCGAACAGCGCATCATCGCCGCCACGCCGGCGTCGGCCAACGAGGAGGCGATCGAGCGGGCGCTGCGGCCCAAGCAGCTGGACGAATACGTCGGCCAGGAAAAGATCCGCGGACAGCTGGACATCTTCATCGCCGCCGCCCGGAAGCGCCGCGAGGCGCTCGACCATACGCTGCTGTTCGGCCCGCCGGGGCTGGGCAAGACCACGCTGGCGCACATCATCGCGCGCGAGATGGGGGTCAATCTGCGCCAGACTTCCGGCCCGGTGCTGGAGCGCGCTGGCGACCTGGCGGCGCTGTTGACCAACCTGGAAGCCAACGACGTGCTGTTCATCGACGAGATCCATCGGCTGTCGCCGGTGGTCGAGGAAATCCTGTATCCGGCGCTGGAGGATTACCAGATCGACATCATGATCGGCGAAGGGCCGGCGGCGCGCTCGGTGCGGCTGGACCTGCAGCCGTTCACGCTGGTCGGCGCCACCACGCGCGCCGGCATGCTGACCAATCCGCTGCGCGACCGCTTCGGCATCGTGGCCCGGCTGGAGTTCTACACGCCGGCCGAGCTGGCGAAGATCGTCGGTCGCAGCGCCGGCCTGTTGGAGGCGCCGATCGACGCCGACGGCGCGCTGGAGATCGCGCGCCGCTCGCGCGGCACGCCGCGCATCGCCAACCGGCTGCTGCGCCGGGTGCGCGACTATGCCGAGGTCAAGGGCGGCGGCCGCATCACCCGCGCCAATGCCGAGGCGGCGCTGGCGATGCTGGATGTCGACGAGGTCGGCTTCGATGTGATGGACAGGAAGCTCTTGGAAGCGGTGCTGCAGAAATTCAACGGCGGCCCGGTCGGGCTCGACAACCTGGCGGCGGCGATCGGCGAGGAGCGCGACACCATCGAGGACGTGCTGGAACCGTACCTGATCCAGCAGGGTTACCTGCAGCGCACGCCGCGCGGGCGCATCGCCACCGCCGCCGCCTACGCCCATTTCGGTCTGGCGGCGCCGCGAAGCGGCGGCAGCGGCGATCTGTGGCCGGAATAGCCGCCGCCATATACTCCCAGGCATGCCGTTCTATGTCGGGCGCCAACCGGTGATTTTATCTCTATACTCCCAGCAATCATCGTTCCTCGGTAACGTCCGGCGCAAAACAAAACCCCCGCACGAGCGGGGGTTTGCATTGGTGCCGCCGTCGGGCAGCAGGAAAAGGCGGCCGGCCGTCGATCAGGAACCGCTCTTGCCGAAACGTTCCTGGCTGGATGCCAGTGCTTCCTGGCGCACTTCGTCGCGGGTCCGGGTGCCGGCGAACTGGATCGCCTGCTCGCCGTCGTGCCGCTGAGATACCAACGCGCCGTCGCGATAGGCCTGGTTCAGGTCCGCGACCACGTCGGCGCGGCTCTTGGTGCCGGCGAACCGGATTGCGTCGGCGCCGTCGCGCTGCTGGGTCGCAAGCTGGCCCTGGCCGTAAGCCTGGTTCAGTTCGGCGACCACTTCGGCGCGCGACTTGGTCGAGACGAAACCGGCGTCCGGCGCGACGAATTCGGCCTGCTGGGCAAAGGCGCCGGCCGAGGCGGCGAACACGGCGGCGGCGATGATCATTTGTTTGGCGTTCATGTCAATTCTCCAATAGCGAAAGTTTTATTCGGGTTGCGTCGGCGGCCGCCGGCATCGGCAGCCGCCGGATTGGGCGTCAGGCGCTCAGGAACCGGTCTTGCCGAAGCGGCTGCGGTTGGCGGCCAGCGCTTCCTGGCGTACGTCGTCGCGGCTGCGGCTGCCGGCGTACCGGGTGGTGTCGGCGCCGTCGCGCTGCTGGGTCGCCAGCGTGCCTTCGTGGTAGGCCTGGTTCAATTCGGCGACCACTTCGGCGCGGGTCCTGGCCGGCGCGAAGTCGGCGTCCGGCGCGACGAGTTCGGCCTGCTGGGCAAAGGCGCTGGCCGAGGC
>JBAUJK010000161.1:0-2285 GCA_049683695.1 Burkholderiaceae bacterium | reverse complement strand
CCAAGATCGCCTCGACCGCCGGGTGGCGAATCTTGCGTTCGCTGGATATCGCATACACCGGCTCGCGCAGCTGCGGCACGGCGCCGACTGGCACCGCGCCGAACTGGTCGGCCACCTCCGCAGCCATCGCCGCCGGCGCGAAAAAAAGCCCGAGGCCGCTGCGGCCGAAGGTGTTCAGCAGCGCGTTGTCCTCGAATTCGCCAACTATATCGGGTCGCAGGCCGGACGCGTCCAGCCATTGCTCGATGCGGCTGCGCATCGCGTTGTTGCGGGTCGGCAGCAGCAGCGGCGCGCCGTCCAGGCTGGCCGGAAAGCCGGGCCCGAAGCGCTCGGCCAGTTCCGGCGTGCCGAACAGCGTCAGCGCGCTGTCGCCCAGCAAATGGCTGAACACGCGCAGCGGGCTGCCGGCGCCGAGCGGGCGGTCGGCCAGCACCACGTCCAGCTTGTGCAGCGCCAGGTCGGCCAGCAGCGATTCGAACTGGTCTTCGTAGCACGACAGCCGCACCTTGCGCGGCAGCCGCAGCGCCGTCTCCAGCAGCCGGTAGGCGACCAGCTTCGGCAGCGAATTGGAAATGCCGACCGTCAGCCGCATCGCGTCACCGTCGCCGCTGTCGGCCAGCGCCGCCTGCATCTGTTCGCCGAGCAGGAAGATCTGGTCGGCGTAGGCCAGCGCGGTGCGGCCGGCGGCGGTCGGCGTCAGGCGCCGGCCCTGTGGCGCCAGCAGCGATTTGCCGAGCGCGCGCTCCAACAGGCCGAGCTGGGCGCTGATGGTCTGCACCGCCACCCCCAGCCGTTCGGCGGCGCGCGTGACGCTGCCTTCCTGGGCGACGACCCAGAAATAGTAGAGGTGACGGAAATTCAAGCTGGCGGCTTTCATCGGCGGTTTCCTGTTCTTCGGTTTTTGCGAAGTAATTATCCGTTAATCTTCGATTTTTAAAGAAGACAAGACACGCTAGCATCGCCTTTTCGCTGATTTTCTCCGAGGTTTTCCATGCTGGAATTGCTGACCGACCCGCAAATGTGGATGGCGTTCGCCACGCTGACCGCGCTGGAACTGGTGCTGGGCATCGACAACATCATCTTCATTTCGATTTTGGTCGACAAGCTGCCGCGCGCGCGGCAGGAAGCCGCGCGCCGGCTCGGCCTGTTTGCCGCGATGTTCATGCGCATCGGCCTGTTGATGACGCTGTCCTGGATCATCGGCTTCACAGCGCCTCTGTTCACCTTGTTTGGCTACGAGATTTCCGGCCGCGCGCTGATCCTGATCGCCGGCGGCCTGTTCCTGCTGTGGAAGAGCGTCGGCGAGATCCACCAGATGCTGGAAGGGCGCGAGGAGCATGGCGCCGGCAAGGCGGCCGCCACCTTCGGCGCGGTGATCCTGCAGATCATGGTGATCGACATCGTGTTTTCGCTGGATTCGATCATCACCGCGGTCGGCATGGCCGACCGGATCGAAGTGATGGTCGCGGCGGTGGTGGCCTCGGTCGGATTGATGATGCTGTTCGCCACGCCGATCGGGCGCTTCGTGTCCGCGCACCCGACCATCAAGATGCTGGCGCTGGCCTTCCTGGTGGTGGTGGCGGTGGTGCTGATCGCCGACGGTTTCGGCCACCACGTGCCGAAGGGCTACGTGTACTCCGCGATGGCGTTCTCGGTGCTGGTGGAGGCGCTGAATATGCGGATGCGCAGGCGAGACTGATTCATTGCGGGACAGAGTTTGCGAGGCGCCGCAGCGCGCCGAGTTACTCTGTCCCCAACAAATCAAACAGAAAGGTCGAACAAGGCTGGCTCTCGCAGAAGGTCCGGCCGAGCCACCTGAAACGCCACTAGGTTCCCGCCTTCGCGGGAACGACAGCAGAGGTTAGCGAATCCAGCGCGACCCGCGGCTTTCAAAGTTGCGCCGCGTACCTCTCCAAATGCCAATCGGTGCTGCCGAACTGCAGTTCGATCGCCATCAGCCGCTTGAAATAATGGCTCAGCTCCAGCTCGTCGGTGACGCCCATGCCGCCGTGCAGCTGCACCGCCTGCTGGCCGACGAAGCGGCAGGCCTGGCCGATCACCACCTTGGCCGCCGACAGCGCCGCCGCGCGGGCGGCGGAATCGGCATCGCGGCAGCGCACCGCCGCCAGGTAGCTCATCGACCGGGCCTGTTCGATATGCAGCACCATGTCGGCCATCCGGTGCTGCAGCGCCTGGAAGGTCGAGATCGGCACGCCGAACTGCTTGCGGGTGGCTGTGTATTCGACGGTCGCCGCCAGCACGCGGTCGAGCGCGCCGACCGCTTC
>JBAUJK010000160.1:0-8538 GCA_049683695.1 Burkholderiaceae bacterium | reverse complement strand
TGTCGTCGGGCGCGATCGGGAGCGCGCGCCGCAGCAGCATCGGACCGGTGTCCAGCCCCTCGTCCATCTGCATGATGGTGATGCCGGTCTCGGCATCGCCAGCCTCGATCGCGCGGTGGATCGGCGCCGCGCCGCGCCAGCGCGGCAGCAGCGACGCGTGGATGTTGATGCAGCCGAGCGGCGCGATGGCCAGCACCGAGGCGGGCAGGATCAGGCCGTAGGCGGCCACCACCATGACGTCGTGCGGGGTGGCGCGCAGCAGCGCATGCGCTTCCTCGGCTACCTGCGGATATTTGCCGTCCAGCCGCAGCGAGACCGGCTGCGCCACCGGTATCCCGTGCGCGACGGCGTACTGCTTGACCGCCGACGCGGCCAGCTTCATGCCGCGCCCGGCCGGGCGGTCGGGCTGGGTCAGCACCAAGGGGATGTTAAAGCCGGCGTCGCAGAGCGCGGCCAGCGCGACGGCGGCGAATTCGGGCGTGCCCGCAAAGACGATTTTCATCGGGAAATTGTAGCGCGCCGGCGATCGCCGGCGGCGATCAGCGCACCGCTTCCAGCCGCGCTTCCTGCTGCTTCTGTTGCTTCAGGCGCTTCTGCTCGCGCTCTTCCTTCAGCAGCCGGGTCTTGATGCGGTTGCGCTTTAACGGCGACAGGTATTCGACGAACACCTTGCCCTTCAGGTGGTCCATCTCGTGCTGGATGCAGACCGCCAGCAGGCCGTCGGCCTCCAGTTCGAACGGCTGGCCGTCGACATCCAGCGCGCGCACCTTGACGCGCGCATGGCGCTCGACGCCGTCGTAGATGCCGGGCACCGACAGGCAGCCCTCGTCGTAGACCTGCTTTTCCTCGCTGGCCCAGACGATCTCCGGGTTGACGAACACGCGCAGCTCGTCGCGCGTGTCGGAGATGTCGATCACGATCAGCTGTTCGTGCACGTCGACCTGCGACGCCGCCAGGCCGACGCCGGGCGCCTCGTACATGGTTTCGGCCATGTCGGCCGCCAGCTGCTTCAGGCGCGCATCGAACACGCGCACCGGCTTGGCGACCTTGTGCAGGCGGGGATCGGGATAACGCAGGATGGTGAGCAGTGACATACGGAAACTAAAAACCTGGAGAAGTTACAGCGTTTGTGCAACAAGGTAACAATGTTGGATCGTCGTTCTTCTTGCTAGTTCAAGGATTTATGGGCAGAATTTGATTCACTTTGGCAAGTTTTTTGTCAACTCTTCCTCTCGCGCCAACGACTTTTTGCGGCTTGCATTCCGTGCCGCCCTCACCGGAAGAACCATGAAAAAGTTTAGCACAGCCGCTCGCGCCGCCGCTTTCGCCCCCTTCGCAGTCGCCGCTCTGCTGGCCGCCGTCCTGGCCGGCGCCGCCGGCAGCGCCGCGGCCGCCACGCAGTGCGCCTTTCGCGACAATGCGCCGGACCGGCACCTGGTGGTGCGCGGCGACACGCTGTGGGACATTTCCGGCAAGTTCCTGCAGCACCCGTGGTGCTGGCCGCAAGTGTGGAACATGAACCGCGAGCAGATCAGGAACCCGCACTGGATCTACCCGGGCCAGATCGTGTATCTGGACCGTGCCGCCGGCCGCCTGCGGCTGGCCGAACCGGCCGGTTCCGGCCAGGCCGGCGCCGGCGAGGTGCGGCTGTCGCCGCGCATCCGCAGCACGCCGCTGGCGGCCGACGCGATCCCGGCGATCCCGGCCGCGGTCATCGAACCGTTCCTGTCGCAGCCGCTGATCGTCGAGGAAAACCAACTGCAGGGCACGCCGCGCATCGTCGCCACGCAGGAAGGCCGCGTGTTCCTCGGCAAGGGCGACAAGGCCTACGTGCGCGGCGCGCTCGGCGACGCCACCGACTTCCAGGTGTTTCGCCCCGGCGTACCGCTGAAGGACCCGGTGACCAAGGCGGTGCTCGGCTACGAGGCGGCCTACCTCGGCAGCCTCAAGCTGCAGCGCGCCGCCACCGAGGACAACGAGGCGCACACCTTCATCGTCACCGGCGCGCGCGAGGAAATAGGGGTCGGCGACCGCCTGCTGCCGACGCCGCTGGCGCCGATCATGAACTACGTGCCGCACGCACCGGCGACCGCGGTCGACGCCCGCGTGGTGTCGATCTACGGCGGCGTCTCGAATGCCGGCCAGAACCAGGTGGTGGCGATCAACCGCGGCCGGAACGAGGGCATCGACGTCGGCACCACGCTCGAGCTGTACCGCTTCGGCCAGATCATCGCCGACCGCACCGACGACAAGAAGCCGGTCAAGCTGCCGGACGAGCGCTACGGCACGCTGTTCGTGTTCCGCGTGTTCGAGCACGTGTCGTACGGGCTGATCATGCAGGTCACCGACTCGGTGCAGGTCGGCGACGTCGCCCGCTCGCCGGAGTAGCCGCCGCCGGTGCCAAGCCCGCCTCTCCTTTCCGCCGCCGAACGCAGCGAACTGGCCGCCTGGCTGCGGCTCGGGCAGACGCCGGGCGTCGGCCCGGGCACCGCGCGCAAGCTGTTGGCGGCCTTCGGCCTGCCGGACAAGATCTTTGCCGCCAGCCTGCCGTCCTTGTACAAGGTGGTGCCGGAACGCATCGCGCAGGCGCTGCGCCAGCCGCCGACGGACGACGCCGCGGCGCTGATCGAGCACACGCTGGACTGGGCGTCCGAGGCCGGCAACCGCGTGCTGACCATCGCCGACGCCGACTACCCGGCCAGCCTGCTGCAGATCGCCGATCCGCCTCTGATCCTGTACGCAAAGGGCCGCGTCGAGCTGCTGGCGCAGCCTGCGCTGGCGGTGGTCGGCAGCCGCAACGCCACCGCGCAGGGCAACCTGAACGCCGAAAAATTCGCGCAGGCGCTGTGCGAGGCCGGCTATGCGATCGTCTCCGGCCTGGCGCTCGGCATCGACGCCGCTGCCCACCGCGGCGCGCTGGCGGCGGCCGAAGCGGGCGCCGCCAGCTCCACCATCGCGGTGATCGGCACCGGCGCCGACATCGTCTACCCGGCGCGCAACCGCGCGCTGGCGCACCGGATCGCCGCCGCCGGCTGCATCCTCAGCGAATATCCGCTCGGCATGCCGGCGATCGCCGCCAATTTTCCGCGCCGCAACCGCATCATTTCCGGCCTGGCGCGCGCGGTGCTGGTGGTCGAGGCGGCGGCGCAGTCCGGCTCGCTGATCACCGCGCGCATGGCGGCCGAACAGGGACGCGACGTGTTCGCGATCCCGGGCTCGATCCATTCGCCGCTGTCCAAGGGCTGCCACCTGCTGATCAAGCAGGGCGCCAAGCTGGTCGAATCGGCGCAGGACGTGCTGGAAGAACTGCGGCACGCGCCACCGGCATCGGCCTCGGCTCCAGCTACGGCTGCGGCTGCGACGCCAGAACCGGCCGCGGAATCGGCCGCGGAATCGACCGCCGAGCGGTTGCTGGCGGCGATGGGATTCGATCCGGTGACGCCCGATCTGCTGGCGGCGCGCTGCGGCCTGGAGGTGGCGGCAGTGGCGGCCGAACTGCTGGCGCTGGAGCTGCAGGGCCGGGTCGAGAGCCTGCCGGGCGGCGGCTACCAGCGGCTGGGCTGAGAGCCCATCCCGGCAGGCACGCGCCGGGCCGGCGACGGCTTTGTGCTACAGTGGCTTTATGTTTGACGTACTTGTGTATCTTTACGAAACGTATTACCGGCCCGACGCCTGCCCGGAACCGGAAGTGCTGGCGCGCAAGCTGTCGGCGGCCGGTTTCGAACAGGACGACATCTCGCAGGCGCTCGGCTGGCTGACCGATCTGGCGGTCAGCACCAATGAACGGGCCGGCCAGCCGCAAAAGGTTGCATTTTCCGACGGCATCCGCATCTATGCGTCATCGGAGATGGATCGCCTGGGCACCGCGGTGGTCGGCTTCATCCAGTTCCTCGAATCGGCCAAGATGCTGGACCCGATGCAGCGCGAAATCGTCATCGAGCGCGCGCTGGCCGCTGGCGAATCGCAGTTGACGCTGGACAAGCTGAAGGTGATCGTGCTGATGGTGCTGTGGAGCGAGGGCAAGGAACCGGACGGCCTGATGTTCGACGAACTGTTTCTCGACGACGAAGACGACGAACCCCGCCTGCTGCACTGATCTCCCCGCGCAGCGGGTTCCACCGCTGCCAATCCGCCGCCATCCCCGCGCGGCACCGCGAACTTTCTGCGGACCCGTAGTGACAAAGCCTTAACTTGCGAGCGGCGCGGCAACGCGCTTATCATGGGCGCCGCCTGCCGGATTGCCTGACTATTATTTATATGCGTTGAAGTTGCATATCCGCAATTTCTGTACTATGCATGCTTGCGCGCCGTCGACCACGTCCGGCGCTACCCAATCGAGACCCTATTCATGAGCAAAACTCTCATCATCGCCGAGAAGCCATCCGTCGCGAACGACATCGCGAAGGCGCTCGGCGGCTTCACCAAGCACGATGAGTACTTCGAATCCGACCAGTACGTGCTGTCGTCGGCGGTCGGCCACTTGCTGGAAATCGCAGTGCCGGAAGAATACGACGTCAAGCGCGGCAAATGGTCGTTCGCCAACCTGCCGGTGATCCCGCCGCACTTCGCGCTGAACCCGATCGCCAAGACCGAATCGCGGCTGAAGGTGCTGAACAAGCTGATCCGCCGCAAGGACGTGACCGCCCTGATCAACGCCTGCGACGCCGGGCGCGAGGGCGAGCTGATCTTCCGCCTGATCGCGCAGAACGCCAAGGCCAAGCAGCCGATCAAGCGGCTGTGGCTGCAGTCGATGACGCCCAACGCGATCCGCGAGGGTTTTGCGCGCCTGCGCAGCGACGAGGAAATGCTGCCGCTGGCCGATGCCGCGCGCTGCCGCTCGGAAGCGGACTGGCTGATCGGCATCAACGGCACCCGCGCGATGACCGCGTTCAACTCGAAGGAAGGCGGCTTCTACCTGACCACGGTCGGCCGGGTGCAGACGCCGACGCTGTCGATCGTGGTCGAGCGCGAAGAGAAGATCAAGAACTTCGTGCCGCGCGACTACTGGGAAGTGCGCGCCGAATTCGTCTGCGCCGCCGGCGTCTACGAAGGCCGCTGGCTCGACACCAAGTTCAAGAAGGACGAGGCCGACCCGGAAAAGCGCGCCGAACGGCTGTGGAGCAAGGCGGCGGCAGAATCGATCGTCGCCGCCTGCCGCGGCAAGCCCGGCAAGGTGTCCGAGGAATCGAAGCCGACCACGCAGATGGCGCCGGCGCTGTTCGATTTGACCAGCCTGCAGCGCGAAGCCAACTCGCGCTTCGGCTTTTCCGCCAAGAACACGCTCGGGCTGGCGCAGGCGCTGTATGAAAAGCACAAGGTGCTGACCTACCCGCGTACCGATTCGCGCCATCTGCCGGAAGACTACCTGGCGAGCGTGAAACAGACGCTGGAAGTGGTTGCCGAGCACCACAACTACCAGCGCTTCGCGGCGCAGATCCTGAAGTCCGGCTGGGTCAGGCCGAACAAGCGGATCTTCGACAACAGCAAGATTTCCGACCACTTCGCGATCATCCCGACCACGCAGGCGCCGAAGAATTTGTCGGAGCCGGAACAGAAGCTGTACGACCTGGTGACGCGCCGCTTCATGGCGGTGTTCTTCCCGGCCGCCGAATTCCTGGTTACCACCCGCCACACCGAAGTCTCCGGCCACCAGTTCAAGACCGAGGGCAAGGTGATGGTCAACCCGGGCTGGCTGGCGATCTACGGCAAGGACGTGGCCGATCCGAAGGACCCGGACAGCGGCACGCTGGTCGCGGTGGCCAAGGACGAGACGGTCAAGACCGACAAGGTCGAGGCGCACGGGCTGGTGACCAAGCCGCCGGCGCGCTACACCGAAGCGACGCTGCTGTCGGCGATGGAAGGCGCCGGCAAGCTGGTCGACAACGAGGAATTGCGCGAGGCGATGGCCGGCAAGGGCCTCGGCACGCCGGCCACGCGCGCGGCGATCATCGAAGGCTTGCTGAACGAAAAATACCTGCTGCGCGAAGGCCGCGAGATGATGCCGACCGCCAAGGCGTTCCAGCTGATGACCCTGCTGCGCGGCCTCGGTGTCAACGAGCTGACCGCGCCGGAACTGACCGGCGGCTGGGAATACAAGCTGGCGCAGATGGAAAAGGGCAAGATCAGCCGCGAGGAGTTCATGCGCGAGATCGCCCAGATGACGCAGGTGATCGTCAAGCGCGCCAAGGAATACGACAACGACACCATCCCCGGCGATTACGCCACGTTGAAAACGCCATGCCCGAACTGCGGCGGCGTGGTCAAGGAAAACTACCGGCGCTTCGCCTGCACCCAGTGCGAATTCTCGATGTCGAAGACGCCTGGCGGGCGCCAGTTCGAGGTGGCCGAGGTCGAGGAACTGCTGCAGAACCGCAGCATCGGCCCGCTGCAGGGCTTCCGCTCGAAGATGGGGCGGCCGTTCGCGGCGATCCTGAAGATCGCGCGCGACGAGGAAAACGATAACTACAAGCTCGAATTCGACTTCGGCCAGGCGCAGGAAGACGACGACAGCGCCGAAGGCGTCGATTTCACCGGCCAGGAAGCACTCGGGCCGTGCCCGAAGTGCGGCAGCGGCGTCTACGAGATGGGGCTGGCCTATGTCTGCGAAAAAACCGTGGCCAAGCCGAAGGCCTGCGACTTCCGCAGCGGCCGCATCATCCTGCAGCAGGAGATCCTGCCGGAGCAGATGAAGAAGCTCCTGAACGACGGCAAGACCGACCTGCTGCCGGGCTTCGTGTCGCAGCGTACGCGGCGCCCGTTCAAGGCCTACCTGGTCAAGGGCAAGGACGGCAAGGTCGGCTTCGAGTTCGAGGAGCGCAAGGCGAAGGCGCCGGCGCGCGGCAAGGCCGCCAAGCCGGCCGACCAGGCCGAGGCTGCGCCGGCATCGGGCAAGGCGGCGAAGGTAGCGAAGGTGGCGGCGCCGGTGCGCAAGGCGGCCGCGAAGAAACCGGCGGCAAAGAAAGTGGCGGCATAAATGAGCGACATCATCGACGTCGGCCCGACTCGGGACGAAACCAACCTGGCGATGCTGGCACACCTGTTCGGCATCTTCACCGGCTTCATCGGCGCCATGGTGATCTGGCTGCTGAAGAAGGACGAATCCACCTTCGTCGGCGAGGAAGCGCGCGAAGCGCTGAATTTCCAGATCACGCTGATGATCGCCTACGTGGTGGCCGGCCTGCTGACGCTGATCCTGGTCGGCGTGCTGCTGTTTCCGCTGCTGTTCATCGCCAACCTGGTGTTTTGCCTGATGGGCGCGATGAGCGCATCGAAGGGCAAGCGCTATCGCTATCCGATCGCCCTGCGGCTGCTGAAGTAGGCGCAACCGATACTCCCTGCCTGACACCCATATATCGGGCGCCAAGCGGTCGAAATTTGCACATACTCCCATGTTTGGCCGCCAGCCATGGCGGTTGAGCGCTTTGGCCACGGACCGGACCGGCTTGCCGTTCTTATGCAGGCGGAAATGGCAGGCAAAACCAGGACCTGACCGTCCCGCCGCGGCCGATGCCAGCCGCGGCCATAGCCGCTACCCTCCATAGGCTTTCTCCAGCCTGCCGCTGCGCTTCCCGGTATTTCCCGACATTTCGGTCGCCGACACTCGGTCCCCGGCAACGGTTTTCCACCTCCCGTCAATTTCGGCATCGCGGGGAGTATCACTCTGTTAAGTCCATTTTTCGTCCGACTTGCGGCATCAAATCCGGGAGTATATGAGCCCATCAAGCTCCTCCGCCAGGCAGCCGAGGCTGGCGAGCGTGGCGTGCACCGCCTCGTCCAGCGGCGTGTGCGGCTCCGCGCCGAGCACGCGGCACAGGCGCGCATTGTCCATGCACAGCGGCTGCCGCCACAGGTAGCGCATCTCGTCCAGTTCACGAAACAGCGGCACCACCGGCGCGCCCAGCCGCACCATCCACCACGGGAAGCTGCGCGGCACCAGCTGCGGCCGGCCGGCAGCGCGCGCGATCGCCGCCGTCATCTGGCGGCCGTCGGCATCCCAGTGGCCGCGCATGTGGAAAGTCGCGAACGGCGGCAGCCCGTTGGCGCGATCGAGCAGCCGCAACATGGTTTCCGCCACGTCCGGCAGATACGCCCACTGGTGGCCGACGCCGGCGCGGCCCGGATAGACCAGCCGGCGCAGCGGCCGGCCCGGCTTGACCATCACCTGCGCGAACCAGCTGCTGGCGGCGCCCGGGCCGAAGAAATCGCCGCAGCGCAGCACCAGGCTCGGCACGCCATGCACGGCCGCCGCCGTCAGCCGCCGCTCCATCTCGACCCGGATCCGGCCCTTGCGCGTGTGCGGCTGCTGCGGCGTCGTCTCGCCCACCCCCAGCGCAGCTTCCGGCCCGAAGTTGTAGACCGTGCCCGGCAGCAGGATGCGCGCGCCGGCGGCGCTGGCGGCGGCGATGCTGTGGTCGATCATCGGCAGCACCAGCCGCTCCCAGTCGCGGTAGCCGGGCGGATTGACCGCGTGCACGATCAGTTCCGCGCCGCGCGCGGCCGCACGCACGGCGGCGCCGTCCATCGCGTCGCCGAGCAGCC
>JBAUJK010000159.1:0-10696 GCA_049683695.1 Burkholderiaceae bacterium | reverse complement strand
CAGGCGCCGCTGGCGCTGCAGTTCCGTACCGGCAGCGCCAACGCCACGCTGAACGTCGAATACCGCACCGAGGGCGGCCTGGCGCTGCAGGGCGCAGCCGCGGTGCAGCTGACCGCCAACCAGGACGGTATCGCCAGCGATGCTCCGGTAGTGCGTGCGCTGGCCGACGGCGTGCACTACCTGAACGTGTTCGTCACCGTCAACGGACGCAGCCAGGCGGTATCGATTCCGGTCGCGGTCGGCAACGCCCAGCCGGCGCTGAAGCCGGCCGGCAAGGCGGTCACCACCCCGCAGGGCGAAAACCTGATCATCCTGCCGGCCGACGGCAAGCAGTAGCAGTCCTTGCGCCTTTCCCGCTTCGCCGGCGGGAAAGACCCCCGCGCGCGGCCGCCCGGTTGCGCGCCTGATGCTTCCATTGGCGCCAGCGCAAGGCGCGGCCCCTTTCGGGACGGTAAGATAAGACCTGATCCGGCGGCGTCCCTGCCCTCTTCCGGTCGCGGCGCCGCCTCCCACGAGGAGACTGCCTTGAACCTGATCGATCCAATAATCGGCTTCCAGTCCGAACTGCAGCAGATCCGGCGTGATCTGCACGCCCATCCCGAGCTTTGCTTCGAAGAACATCGCACCGCCGACCTGGTCGCGCAAAAACTGCATGACTGGGGCGTCGAGGTCGTGCGCGGCCTCGGCCAAACCGGCGTGCTCGGCATCATTCGCGGCCAACGCCCCGACAACGGGCGCGCGCTCGGCCTGCGCGCCGACATGGATGCGCTGCCGCTGCAGGAAATCAACGGCTTCGCGCACGCTTCGGTCCACGCCGGCAAGATGCACGCCTGCGGCCACGACGGCCATACCGCGATGCTGCTCGGGGCCGCCCATTACCTGGCGCAGCAGCGC
Organism: Burkholderiaceae bacterium; assembly: GCA_049683695.1. Classification (GTDB taxonomy): domain Bacteria; phylum Pseudomonadota; class Gammaproteobacteria; order Burkholderiales; family Burkholderiaceae_D; genus DATJCV01. The sequence goes on along the minus strand of JBAUJK010000159.1, from coordinate 9,802 downwards.
GATTTCGCCGGCACCGTCTACCTGATCTTCCAGCCGGCCGAGGAAGGCGGCGGCGGCGCCAAGTGCATGATGGACGACGGCCTGTTCGACCGCTATCCGATGGAAGCGGTGTTCGGCATGCACAACTGGCCCGGCCTCGCCACCGGCCGCTTCGGCGTCACCGCCGGACCGATGATGGCTTCCTCCAACGAATTCGAGGTCGTGGTCCGGGGCCGCGGCGCGCATGCCGCGCAACCGCACATGGGCATCGACCCGGTGATGACGGCGGTGCAGATCGCGCAAGGCTGGCAAACCATCGTCTCGCGCAACTGCAATCCGCTCGACGCCGCGGTGCTGTCGATCACCCAGATCCACGCCGGCAGCGCCACCAACATCATCCCCGACGACGCGCGCCTGGTCGGTACCGTGCGCACCTTCAGCGTGCCGGTGCTGGACCTGGTCGAACGCCGCATGCGCGACATCGCCGCACACACCGCCGCCGCCTTCGGCGCCGAGATCGAATTCCATTTCAAGCGCAATTACCCGCCGCTGATCAACCACCCGGCGGAAACCGCGTTCGCGCTGGACGTGATGCGGGAGGTGGCCGGTGCGGCCGGCGTCGATGGCGCGGTCGAACCGACCATGGGCGCCGAAGACTTCGCCTTCATGCTGCAGGAGAAGCCCGGCTGCTACGTCTTCATCGGCAACGGCGAAGGCGACCATCGCAGCGCCGGCCACGGCCTCGGCCCGTGCAACCTGCACAATCCGAGCTACGACTTCAACGACGAGTTGCTGCCGATCGGCGCCACCTACTGGGTGCGGCTGGCGCAGGCGTGGCTGGCGCGGTCGCACTGACCGTAAGTAGCAAGCGGGCCGGACGCAGCTTGTCCGGCCCAGATGTTTCCATTAGACTGGCGCCGACCATCATCCGGTTTTACGGCACGCCGGTCGACCCGGACCGTCCAGCCCTCTCTCAAACGACACTCTTCGATGCACGCCCATTTCTTGATGGCGGCCTGACGCGTTGGATACCGTGCCCTTATGGGTGCAGCTCCTTGCACTCGCCATACTGATTGGCCTGTCGGCCTTCTTTTCCATTTCCGAAACCGCGCTGATGGCGCTGAACCGCCATCGCGTCAAGCACATGGCCAAGCGTGGCAGCAAGCTGGCCGCCGTCACGCTCTGGCTGCTGGAGCGTGTCGAACAGGTACTGTCGCTGATCCTGATCGCCAACACGCTGATCAACGCGCTGGCCACCGGTCTCGTGACGGCGATCGCGATTTCGGCCTTCGGCAACCATGAGAAGGTCATTACGGTGGCCACCGCCGCAGTGGCTTTCCTGCTGATCGTATTTTCCGAAATCACACCCAAGGTGATCGGCGCCACCTATCCGGAGCGCATCGCGCTGCCGGCCAGCTTCGTCCTGAAGCCGCTGATGGCGATCGCCAGACCGATGATCTGGTTCGTCAACCTGTTCGTGTCCGCGCTGCTGAAACTGCTGCGCATCCAGGCCGGCAACAAGGCGCGCGACCAGCGCATGTCGCCCGAGGAACTGCGCTCGATCGTGCTGGAAAGCAGTACCTTCATTCCGCAAAAGCACCGCAGCATCCTGCTCAATCTGTTCGACCTGGAAAACATTTCGGTCGAGGACATCATGACGCCGCGCTCGCAGATCGAAGCGCTGAACCTGTCGGTACCGGTAGCCGAGATCACGCGCCAGCTGACTACTTGCTACCACAACAAGCTGCCGGTGTACGAAGGCGAAATCAACCAGATTGCCGGCATCCTGCACGTGCGCAAGGCGATCGGACTGCTGAACCTGGACGAGGAATTGACGGCGGAGCACTTCCGCCGCTTGCTGAGCGCGCCGTATTTCATCCCGGAAGGCACCGACGTCCTGACGCAGTTGCAGTATTTCCAGGAAAACCATGAGCGGCTCGGCATTATTGTCGACGAGTATGGTGAAGTGCAGGGCCTGGTGACGCTGGAAGACATCATCGAGGAAATGATCGGCGAATTCACGACCTCGGTGCCGGGCGCCGCGCGCGCCGATACGTTCGGCTGGAATGCCGATGGCGAATGTCTGCTGGAGGGCAGTACCACGCTGCGCGAAGTCAACAAGCGGCTCGGCCTGCATTTTCCGCTCGACGGGCCGAAGACCCTGAACGGCCTGCTGCTCGAATGGCTGCAGGACATTCCCGATGCCAGCGTCAGTCTGAAGATCGCCGATTGCGTGATCGAAATCGTGCAGGTGCAGAATCGCTCGATCAAGGTGGTCAAGCTGAGAGCGCCGGCAAGCTTTCGTCGCGAAGGCGGCGATTAGCCGGTATGCGCTGTCGGAATCATGGCACAGTTGCCAGCCAATAACTTTACAAATCAGATGCCTAAGGGCATCATCTAATGCACTTCCGATCGTTTCACCAGCGAATTCTCGCTTCCATCCATGGCAGCTGTCCTTCCCGGTTCGGCATCGAGCATTCCGATTTCAGGCCTTGCGCGCTCGCTGCAGCAGGCCGGTCGGCTGTCGGCCGCGCAAACTGAGCAGCTTAGCCGCCAGGCCGCGCATGACAAGGTACCGTTTATCGACACGCTGCTGCAAAGCGCGCTGATCGATGCCCGTACTCTGGCCGCCTTCTGTTCCGACACCTTCGGCTATCCGCTGCTGGACCTGGGCGCAATCAATTTTTCGCTGCTGCCGGACAAGCTGGTGGACGAAAAGCTGGCGCAGAGCCAGCGCGTGGTGGCGCTCGGCAAGCGCGGCAACAAGGTGTTCGTAGCAGTCTCGGACCCGACCAACATCCATGTGCTGGACCAGATCAAGTTCCAGACCGAGCTGGCAGTCGAACCGGTGGTGGTCGCGCACGACAGCCTGCTGAAGCTGATCGAGAAGCGCGCCCACAGCGACCAGCAAAACCTGAGCGAGCTGATCGGCGACGATCTCGATATCGACTTCGTCGAAGACGAGGCGGCGGCGCCGGCCGACGCCGGCAGCACCGACATCGACGACGCGCCGGTGGTGCGCTTCCTGCAGAAGATCTTGACCGATGCGATCAACCTCGGCGCCTCCGACCTGCACTTCGAGCCGTTCGAAAAATTCTATCGGATTCGCCTGCGCGTCGACGGTATCCTGCGCGACGTCGCGCAGCCGCCGCTGGCGATCAAGGAAAAGCTGGCGTCGCGCATCAAGGTCATCTCCAGGCTCGACATTTCCGAGAAGCGGGTGCCGCAGGACGGCCGCATGAAGCTGGCGATCTCGAAGACGCGTGCGATTGATTTTCGCGTCAGCACGCTGCCGACGCTGTTTGGCGAAAAGATCGTGATGCGTATCCTCGATCCGGCACAGGCGCAGATGGGGATCGATGCACTCGGCTACGAGCCGGAGCAGAAGGCGCTGTTGCTGGATGCGATCCAGCGCCCGTACGGCATGGTGCTGGTAACCGGCCCAACCGGCTCCGGCAAGACGGTATCGCTGTACACTTGCCTGAACATCCTGAACAAGCCCGGCATCAACATCTCGACCGCCGAGGACCCGGCCGAAATCAACCTGCCCGGCGTGAACCAGGTCAACGTCAACGAGCGCGCCGGTCTGACCTTCCCGGTGGCGCTGAAAGCCTTTCTGCGCCAGGACCCGGACGTCATCATGGTCGGCGAAATCCGCGACCTGGAAACTGCCGACATTGCGATCAAGGCAGCCCAGACCGGCCACATGGTGTTTTCGACGCTGCACACCAACGACGCCCCGTCGACGCTGACGCGGCTGATGAACATGGGGGTGGCGCCGTTCAACATCGCATCGTCGGTGATCCTGATCACCGCGCAGCGGCTGGCGCGGCGCCTGTGCAGCTGCAAGGAAGCGGCCAGCATTCCGGACGAGGCGCTACTGGAAGCCGGCTTCACCGAAGACGATCTGGACGGTACCTGGATTCCGTACAAGGCGGTCGGCTGCGAGCGCTGCGGCGGCAGCGGCTACAAAGGACGGGTCGGCATCTACCAGATGATGCCGATCTCGGAAGAGATCGAACGCATCATCCTGGCGCACGGGACAGCACTGGAAATCGAAAGCCAGGCCAAGGCCGAGGGCGTCAAGACCCTGCGTCAGGCCGGTCTGCAAAAGGTCAGGGAAGGTCTCACCAGCCTGGAAGAAGTCCTCGGCTGCACCAACGCATAACAAGGAGCGGATAGATGGCAACTGCAGCGCGCAGCAGCGCCGGCGCCGGCCAGGTCAAGGAATCGATCTTCGCCTGGGAGGGCAAGGACAAGCAGGGCAAGCGCGTTTCCGGCGAATTGCGCGCCAGCGGCGAGACCGTGGTCAACGTTACGCTGCGTCGCCAGGGCATCCTGGTCACCAAGGTCAAGAAGAAGTCGTTCCGCAGCGGCAAGCGGGTGTCGGAAAAGGACATCACGCTGTTCACCCGCCAGCTGGCGACGATGATGAAGGCCGGCGTGCCGCTGCTGCAGTCGTTCGACATCGTCGCCAAGGGACATTCAAACCCGTCGGTATCGAAGCTGGTGCACGACATCCGCGCCGACGTCGAAACCGGCACCAGCCTGAACCAGGCTTTCCGCAAGTATCCGCTGTACTTCGATCCGCTGTTCTGCAACCTGGTTGGCGCCGGCGAGCAGGCCGGCATCCTGGAAGACTTGCTGACCCGGCTCGCGGTCTACAAGGAAAAGACGCTGGCGATCAAGGGCAAGATCAAGTCGGCACTGTTCTATCCGATCTCGATCCTGGTGGTGGCCTTCGTCGTGACCTCGGTAATCATGATCTGGGTGGTGCCGGCCTTCAAGGAAGTGTTCACCAGTTTCGGCGCCGACCTGCCGGCGCCGACGCTGATGGTGATGGCGATTTCGGACTTCTTCGTCGCCAACTGGTACATCATCTTCGGCGGCCTGTTCGGCAGCCTGTACCTGTTCTTCCAGTCGTGGCGGCGCTCGACCAAGGTGCAGCGCTTCATGGACCAGTTGCTGCTCCGGGCGCCGATCTTCGGTGCGGTGATCCGCAAGGCCACCATCGCCCGCTGGACGCGCACGCTGGCCACCATGTTCGCCGCCGGTGTGCCGTTGGTCGAATCGCTGGATTCGGTCGGCGGCGCCGCCGGTAACACTGTCTACCTGGACGCCACCAAGAAGATCCAGACCGAGGTCAGCACCGGTACCAGCCTGACGGTGGCGATGCAGAATTCCGAGGTGTTTCCGAACATGGTGACGCAGATGGTGGCGATCGGCGAGGAATCCGGTGCGCTCGATCAGATGCTGGGCAAGGTTGCCGATTTCTACGAGAATGAAGTGGACGAGGCAGTGGCCTCGCTGTCCTCGCTGATGGAGCCGCTGATCATGGTCATCCTGGGCGTGTTGATCGGCGGCCTGGTGATCGCGATGTACCTGCCGATCTTCAAGCTGGGAGCGGTGGTCTGATGCCGGAACTGTTGTGGCTGGCGCCGCCCGGCAGCTGGCTGGCGGCGGCCACCGCGGGTATCTTCGGACTGGTGATCGGCAGCTTCCTGAACGTGGTGATCCACCGGCTGCCGACAATGATGCAGCGCGAATCGGACAATTATGTCGCCGAACAGAGCGACCGGCCGCGGCCGCACACCGACCGCTATAACCTGATGGTGCCGCGCTCGGCCTGTCCGCACTGCGGTCACCCGATTGGCGCGCTGGAGAACATCCCGGTCGTCAGCTACCTGGCGCTGCGCGGCAAATGCGCGCAATGCAAGGCGCCGATCTCGATTCGCTATCCGCTGGTGGAACTGCTGACCGGTGCGCTGTCGTTCTGGCTGATGTGGCACTTTGGCGGCGGTCCGGCCGGACTGGCGTCGCTGGTGTTCGCCTGGTTCCTGATCGCGATGACCTTCATCGATGCCGACACCCAGCTGCTGCCGGACGACCTGACGCTGCCACTGTTGTGGCTGGGTCTTTTGGTCAACCTGAACGGCACCTTCGTGCCGCTGCCTGAAGCAGTGATCGGCGCCGTCGCCGGTTACCTGGCGCTGTGGTCGGTCTACTGGCTGTTCAAGCTTGCCACCGGCAAGGAAGGCATGGGCTACGGCGACTTCAAGCTGCTGGCGGCGCTTGGCGCCTGGCTCGGCTGGAAGATGCTGACGGTGATCGTGCTGCTGTCGTCGGCGGTCGGCGCGCTGGTCGGCATCGCACTGATCCTGTTCGCGCGCCACGGCCGCCACAAACCGATTCCATTCGGCCCCTATCTGGCGGCCGCTGGACTGCTGACGATGCTATACGGCAAACCGATCGTCGCCGCCTATCTCGGTACGCTGTAGGGCGCGCCGATGAGCAGCCCCCTTCCCTTCACCGTCGGTCTGACCGGCGGCATCGGCAGCGGCAAGAGCCTGGTGGCCGACCTGTTCGCCGCGCACGGCGTCGCCATCATCGATACCGACCTGATCGCGCACCAGCTGACGATGCCCGGCGGGCTGGCGATCCCGGCGATCGGAACCGCTTTCGGCGCCGGCTTCATCGATGCCGACGGCGCGATGGATCGCGCCAAGATGCGGCAGCTGGTGTTCGCCGACGCCGACGCCAAGCAGCGCCTGGAAGCGATCCTGCATCCGCTGATCCAGCAGGAGTGCGAGCGCGCCGCCGCCAATACCGACGGCGCCTACCTGATGTTCGCGGTGCCGCTTTTGGTCGAATCCGGCCGCTGGCGCCAGCGGGTAACGCGCATCCTGGTGGTGGATTGCCCGGAACAGCAGCAGGTCGAGCGCGTGATACGACGCAGCGGCCTGACCGAGCCACAGGTGCGCGCCATCATGGCGACGCAGGCCAGCCGCGCCGAACGGCTGGCGGCGGCCGACGACGTCATCGTCAACGACGGCCCGGTCACGGCGCTGGCACCGCAGGTCGAGCGGCTGCACGCGCAATACCTGGCGCAGGCGAAGAGCGCCGGATAGCTGCCTAATTTGTAATTTACCGGGGCTTCGTTCAGAATCACGTAAATATGGAGTCAATCAACTTTTAAGGATTGCACTTTGATCGTCTACGAATACCCATTCAACGAGCGGATACGCACGTTGTTGCGGTTGGAAGACCTTTACGAGAAATTCGCCTTCTTTGTTCAGCAGGAAAGCCCTCTGCAGCACCACGTCGCGCTCTCGACCATCTTCGAAATGCTCGAAGTGGCCGGCCGAGCCGACCTGAAATCCGACCTGCTGCAGGAACTGGAGCGGCAAAAGCAGACCCTGCTCGGCTTCAAGAGCAATCCGAACGTGCAACCCGAGATGCTGGACCGGATTCTGTCCGAAGTGGACCGCGCCAGCAGCGCGCTGATTGCGGCTCAGGGCCGCACCGGCCAGAACGTGCGCGACAACGAGTGGCTGATGAGCATCCGCGGCCGCACCATCATTCCCGGCGGTGCCTGCGAATTCGACCTGCCGTCCTACTACGCGTGGCAGCACCATGGCGCCGCCGAGCGGCTGGCCGACATTTCCAAGTGGTTCGCGCCGCTGGCGCCGCTGTTCGACGCGATCGCGGTGGTGCTGCGGCTATTGCGCGAATCCGGGCAGACCATGAAGATCACCGCCCAATCCGGCAGCTACCAGCAGATGCTGCAGGGCAAGATGTATCAGATGCTGCGCCTGGCGCTCGACCCGGCGCTGGGCGCGATTCCGGAAATCTCGGCCAACAAGTACATGCTGTGGGTACGCTTCACGTCGCAGGACGGTGACCAGAAGCCGAAGGCGTACGACGGCGAGGTGCCGTTCGAGCTGACCTTGTGCAATTTCTGAGCATGCCGCGATGAATCCAGTCGTCGAGTGCCCGACCTGCGGCAAGAAAACCGAATGGTCGTCGGACAACAAGTTCCGGCCCTTCTGCAGCGAGCGCTGCAAGCAGATCGACCTCGGCGCCTGGGCTGCCGAAAAATACAAGATCCCGGCCGCCAACCCGCCGTCCGGCCAGGAACCGGACGACTGAAGCGGCCGGCCGCCGTCGCGCGATGTCCCGTCTATTGGTTGCCGGCCAGTTCCTGCTGATCGCGCTGCTCGCGTGGCCGTTCGCCGCCCTGTCCTTTTCGCCTTTCACTCTGGCCGTCTGCCTGCTGCTGCTCGGTGTCGGCGCCATCATCGCGCTGGCCGCCGCGGCGGCGATGGGCAGGGATACCGTCAGCGTGCTGCCGGAGCCGCGCGCCGGCGGCACGCTGGTCACCCGTGGCATCTACCGCCATGTGCGCCATCCGATGTATCTGGCAGTGCTGCTGTGCGCGTTGGCGGCATGCCTGGCCTACCAGAGCGGGATGAAGTGGGGACTGGCCGCGCTACTGGCGGCGCTGTTGGCGGTGAAGATCCGGCGCGAGGAGCGCCTGCTGCGGCAGCGCTACCCCGGCTATGCGGCATATGCGCGCCGCACCCGTGCCTTACTGCCGTTCGTGTTCTGAAGCGGGCTGCGCGCGCACGCGGTCCAGCCATTCGAGCAGCGGCACCGTGGCTGGCAATAGCGGCTCGACCGCAACCGCTCCCTGCCATGCGAACGCTTGCCCTTCCAGGCTTTGCGGCTCGCCCTGCCAGTCGCGGCTGATGTAGAAATGCAGCCGCACGTGCGCGTGCGGATAGACGTGTTCGACGCCGCACCACGGCTGCGCCGACCTCACTTGCACGCCGAGCTCTTCCATGAATTCGCGCTGCAGCGCGGCGAACACCGATTCGCCCGGCTCCACCTTGCCGCCGGGGAATTCCCAATAGCCGGCATACGGCTTGCCGGGCGGCCGCTGGCCGAGCAGCACGTCGCCGTTCGGCTTCATCAGGATGCCAACGGCGACATCGATCGGGGCGGAATCCGGCATGGCAGGCAATTCGAAAAGGGAACGGGAACGGCTGGCGCTAGTTAACCAGCCCTTTACATACTCATATATGTATTTTTAAAACCGCGCAAAAACACTCCGGGATAGGCTGATTTTTCGCCATACTCCCCTAGTCGGCGTTTTTCAACTTGCCGGCGTAATCCTTCGCGAACTGCCAGGCGACACGGCCCGAGCGCGAACCGCGCTGCAGCGCCCAGCGCAGCGCCTCGTCGCGGGCGGCGCCGATCTGTTCGGCATCGCAGCCGAAATGGCGCAGCCAGTGGCCGACGATGTCCAGGTAGTCGTCCTGCCGGAACGGGTAGAAAGTGACCCACAGCCCGAAGCGCTCGGACAGCGAAATCTTTTCCTCGACGGTTTCGCCCGGATGCAGGTCGCCGTCCTCGGTGTGGACATAGCCGGCGTTGTCGGACATCCGTTCCGGCATCAGGTGGCGCCGGTTGGAAGTGGCGTAGATCAGCACATTGTCCGACTGCGCCGATACGCTGCCGTCCAGCGCCACCTTGAGCGCCTTGTAACCGCCCTCGCCTTCCTCGAACGACAGGTCGTCGCAAAAGATGACGAAGCGTTCCGGCCGCGCCGCCACCAGGTCGACGATGTCGGCCAGGTCGCCGAGGTCGCCCTTGTCGACTTCGATCAGGCGCAGCCCCTGTGCAGCATACTGGTTCAGGCAAGCCTTGATCAGCGACGACTTGCCAGTGCCGCGGGCGCCGGTCAAGAGCACGTTGTTGGCCGGCTTGCCTTCGACGAACTGGCGCGTGTTCTGCTCGATCTGCTGCTTCTGCGGCTCGATGTTGTGCAGGTCGGAGAGGCTGATATTGGAAATATGGCCGACCGGCTGCAGGTAGCCGTGCGCGCCGCGCCGGCGCCAGCGGAAGGCGGTGGCGGCATTCCAGTCGGGCGCGGCGGCGGTTTGCGGCAGGAAGTTTTCGAGACGGGTCAGCAGCGCTTCGGCGCGGGTCAGGAACTGGTCGAGTTGGGTCATGGAACGGGCGATGGACAGCGGAAGGAGGC
>JBAUJK010000158.1:0-9567 GCA_049683695.1 Burkholderiaceae bacterium | reverse complement strand
GTGTACACCAATCACATCCACGCCGACGACCTGGCGCGCATCATCGCCGCCGCGTTATTCCGCGGCCGGCCCGGGCGCGTGTATCACGCTGCGGACGATACGCAGCTCAGGATGGGCGAGTATTTCGACGCGGTGGCCGATGCCTGCGGACTGGCGCGGCCGCCGCGCCTGCCGCGCGCCGAGCTGCGGGAGGTGGTGACGCCGGCGCAGTGGTCCTTCATGGCGGAATCGCGGCGCCTGTCGAACCGGCGCATCAAGGAGGAATGGGGCGTGCGGCTGGACTATCCGCGGGTGCAGGTGGCGCTGGCGAAAATGGCGGCAAACGGAGTTGTTGCCTAAAAGATACATCGTGAATGTGTTTATAGGAAAGCACTTTCGCGCTGGATATCCGGCAGGCAGAATTTGCGCGATAGACCACCCGCGTAAGGTTGGTGTCACAAGCCGGGGGCGTCTTTGGTGCGGGCCGGAGACGCCGGCCCGCCGGTGACTATCCAGGGAGGTGGCTGTGGCGCGTATCGACAACTTCAAGCGGCACCACGTCGAGATTCTGACGATTGCAAGGGACATCAAGAAACTGCTGACTTCCGACAGTCCTGCCCAGCACACGGCCGAGGTCCGGCGGCTGCTGTCCCTGCTGTCCGGCAAACTTTCATTCCATCTGGCGCTGGAAGACAAGAACCTGTATCCGTTCCTGTCCTCGCATCAGGATGCCCGCATCCGCAACCTGTCCCGCAAATACAGCGAGGAAATGGGCGCGCTGGCACAGACGTTTCGCGCCTATCTCGACAAGTGGTCGAACAAGATGGCGATCGATGCCGACCTCGACGGCTTCATCGCCGAAACCAAGGTCGTGTTCAACGCCCTGGTCCGGCGCGTGCAGCGCGAAGACACCGAACTGTATCCGATCGTCGCGCAACTGCCGTAGCAGCGGCGCCGCTGCGGCTCAGGCGGCGGTGACCTTCAGCACCTCTTCGACCGTGGTGACGCCGGCGGCGATCTTGTAGGCGCCGGCCACGCGCAGCGTCATCATGCCGTCGGCCAGGCTTTGCCGCTTCAGCGCCTGGATGTCGGAAGCCGGCCGGATCAGGCTGGAGAAGGCCGGGGTCGCCTGCAGCAATTCATACAGGCCGGTGCGGCCGCGATAGCCGGTTTGCCGGCATTCCGGACAGCCGACCGGACGATAGACGGCGGCCGGCGGCGGCAACTCGTGGCCGTCGCACAGGCTGGCCCAGATGTCCTCGGGTATGCCGCCATCGGCCTTCTTGCAGTCCGGGCACAGCGTGCGCACCAGCCGCTGCGCCATGATCCCCAGCAGCGTCGCTTCCAGCAGATAGTAGGGGACACCGAGTTCCAGCAGGCGCATCACCGCCGACGGCGCATCGTTGGTGTGCAGCGTCGACAGCACCAGGTGGCCGGTCAGCGCCGCCTGGATCGCCATCTCGGCGGTTTCCAGGTCGCGGATCTCGCCGATCATGATGATGTCCGGGTCCTGCCGCATCAGCGAGCGCACGCCGTCGGCGAACGAAAGGTCGATGCCGTGCTGCACCTGCATCTGGTTGAAGGCCGGCTCCACCATCTCGATCGGGTCTTCGACCGTGCAGACGTTGACCTCCGAGGTGGCCAGCGCTTTCAGGGTCGTGTACAGCGTGGTGGTCTTGCCGGAACCGGTCGGGCCGGTGACCAGGATGATGCCGTGCGGCCGGCTGGTCAGATCGTTCCAGCGCGCCGCATCGGCGGCCGGGAAACCGAGTTCCGGCAGCGTCTTGACCACCACCTCGGGGTCGAAGATGCGCATCACCAGCTTTTCGCCGAACACGGTCGGCAGGGTCGACAGCCGCAGCTCGATCTCCTGGCCGCCGGCAGTGCGGGTCTTGATGCGGCCATCCTGCGGCCGGCGCTTCTCGATCACGTCCATCCGGCCCAACAGCTTGATGCGTGCGGTCATCGCGATCAGTACCACCGCCGGCACCTGGTACACCTGGTGCAGTACGCCGTCGATGCGGAAGCGGATGGCACCCAGTTCGCGCTTCGGCTCCAGGTGGATGTCGGAGGCGCGCTGCTCGAATGCGTATTGCCACAGCCAGTCGACGATGTTGACCACATGCTGGTCGTTGGCATCGACCTGCTTGTTGCTCTTGCCGAGCTCGACCAGCTGCTCGAAGTTGTTGCGCAGCGCCAGGTCCTGGCCGTTGGAACGCTGCGCGCTCTTGATCGAGCGCGCCAGCGCGAAGAACTGCGAAATGTACTGGGCGATGTCGAGCGGATTGGCGACCACCAGCCGCACGCTGCGGCGCGTAATCTTGGCGATCTCGGCTTCCCACTCGGTGCGGAACGGCTCGGCGGTGGCGATCACCAGCTCGCTCGGCGTCAGTTCCACCGGCAGGATGTTGAAGCGGGCGGCGTAGCTGGCCGACATGACGTCGGCGACACGGGTGAAATCGATCTTCAGCGGATCGATGCGGAAGAACGGCAGCTCCACCTTGGTTGCCAGCCATTGCGTCAGCCAGTCCAGCGTCAGCGCCGGGTGCGGCGCCAGCGCCGATTTCAGCTTGCACTGCGCCACCGCGGTCAGCGCGTGCATCGCCGTCGACGAACTGCGCAGTATGCCCTGCGCCTGCAGGTAGAGCGCCTTGGCGTCGGCGCGGGCGACGATGCCGTCGGCCACCAGCCAGGTGAAGATCTGCTGCAGGTCGAGGGTGCGGGAAGTCGGCTTGTTCATGGGCGGGCGCGAAGGAAGTGGACCGCCGGCGCTTCAGGCCGCCAGCGTGCTGCGGATGCCGTCGACCCAGGATGCGGCCGGCAGCTTGGTTTGGCGATGGATGGCGGCGGCGCGCTCGGCCAGCGCATCGGCGTCCAGTGTGCGCGGGCGGCGGAACGCGATCGCCACCACGTTGCCGTCATGGATGCGCGGCAGGCAGACGATCTGCGCGAAGCCGGCCCGCATCGCCTTCAGATTCCTGGCGTAGCTCGGATGGTCGCCGAACAGATTGACCGTCATGATGCCGTCGACGCTCAGGCAGGCGGCGCAGGCGCGGTAGAACTCCGGTGTGTCCAGCACCGGCCCGCGCGCGGTGGCGTCGTACAGGTCGACCTGCAGCACGTCGATGGTGCCGGCATGCGCCGGGTCAGTGACGAAATCCTGCGCGTCCATTTCCAGCACTGCCAGCCGCGCATCGTCGGCCGGCAACTTGAACATCGAGCGGCAGACCGCGATCACCGCCGGGTTCAGCTCGACCGCGGTAACCCGCGCCGCCGGCAGATGGCGGTAGCAGAACTTGGTCAGCGCCCCGGTGCCGAGGCCGAGCTGGGCGACGTGGCGCGGCGCCGGCGTGAACAGCAGCCACGCCATCATCTGCTGCGCATATTCCAGTTCCGGCCAGTCGGGCTTCCTGATACGCATCGCGCCCTGCACCCACTCGGTACCGAAATGCAGATAGCGCACGCCTTCCAGTTCGGACAGCGTCACCGGTGCATACCTGGGTTTGCGGGCCGGCTTGCGCGCGGCCGCAGCGGGGCCGGACTTGCGGCTGCCTTCGGCTTCAATGGATTTGCGTTTGATCAGCATGCGGCGGGCGGAGTATCGAGTGGGCCGATGATACCGCGCCACAGTGCCAGTTTTTCGGCGAAGCTCCATTGCGCGTTGGCCGGCGACGACGACGGCAGCACCAGCGTCTGGAAGCCGGCGGCGGCGAAGCGCGGCTCGAACTTGCCGGAGGTCTTGCCGTTGAAGCAGACCCGCACCAGCAGCGGGCAGCGGTGCTTCAACGCCGAAAAATCGTTGTGGCGCGGATTGCGGATCGCGCTGTCCAGGCTGCCGGCGCGCTCGCAGCCGGCGATCACGTCCCATAGGCCGATGCCGTGCGCCAGCAGCCGCCGCAGCCGCTGCCGGTAGGGCCGGCCGACCAGGTCTTCGTCCAGCACCGCCGACAGCAGCGGCCAGAACTGGTTGCGCGGATGGCCGTAGTATTGCTGCGCCGCCAGCGAAGCTTCGCCGGGAAAGCTGCCGAGGATCAGGATGCGGGTGGCGCGATCGGTGACCGGCGCCAGGCCGGACAGCGCGGGGGAAGCGGGAGAAGATGCGGAAGCGGGCATGGCGAGGAAAAGCATGGAATGGCGCCATGTTACCCGAGGCGCACGCGACCTCGCCGGCGCCGTCACAATGGCCTACACTGGCGCATTTCAGCGTATTTCCAGGTTGCTCGAATCGCTTCCATGCCACTTCATTTCCTGCGGCGCCTGACCGGGCGCACCCGCACCCGGCGCGCCAATCGCCAGCTGGGCGCCTTGCTCGCCTTCGTGGCCGGGGCGGTGAATGCCGGCGGCTTCCTGGCGGTGGCGCGCTATACCTCGCACATGACCGGCATGGTGGCGATGATGGCCGGCGATCTGGCCGACGGCCGCGGCCTGCTGCTGCTGACCGGCCTGTGCGCGCTGCTCGCCTTCATCGCCGGCGCCGCCACCACGGCGGTGCTGATCAACTGGGCGCGCCACCGCCGCATGCACAGCGAGTACGCGCTGTCGCTTGGCCTGGAGGCGGCACTACTGCTGATCTTCGGCCTGTTGGGCGCGAACCTGCAGATCCATCTGCCGCTGACGCTGCCGGCGACACTGCTGCTGCTGTGCTACATCATGGGTCTGCAGAACGCCATCGTGACCAAGATTTCGAAGGCGGAGATCCGCACCACGCACGTCACCGGCCTGGTGACCGACCTCGGTATCGAACTCGGCAAGCTGTTCTACTGGAATCGCCACCACGGGCGGGAATCGAAACAGTACGTCGACGCCAACCGCGACAAGCTGGCATTGCATGCCCTGATCCTGGCGATGTTCTTTATCGGCGGCGTCACCGGCGTGCTGGGCTTTCGCCATCTTGGCTTCGCCGCCACCGTGCCGCTGGCGATCCTGCTGCTGGTGCTGGCGCTGATCCCGATCGTGGACGATGTCTGGCTGCTGTATGCGCGCACGCGGCGCTCCGGTGGGCGCTGATGGCGGCTTGTCCCGATTTGCATACTATGGCGGGTATCTTCAAGGTCGCTTGTTATTCGCCCGGAATAGGGCGATTTTTCGGCATACTCCCAGAAAATCCGCTATTGGACGGAAGCGCACGAGCTGCACGCCGTCTTGCTACACTTTTCATCCCGGCGCGGCGGTTGCTGCCGGCCGCACAGGAGACTTCAGCATGAAACACGCCGCATCGCAGCGTCACCCGGGGTGCCGGCCATGACGGCCGCGCCGCCCGCCTATCGCTATTGCCCGATGTGCGCAGCGCCGCTGGTCGAGCGCGCCGACATCGGCGAAGCCGGCAAGCTGCGCCTGGCCTGCCCGGACGGCCACTGGACGCACTGGGACAACCCGCTGCCGGTGCTGGCCGGCCTGGTCGAGGTCGATGGCCGCATCCTGCTGGCGCGCAACGCCGCCTGGCCGGAAAAGACCTTCGCGCTGATCACCGGATTCATGGAGCGCGGCGAGACGCCGGAGCAGGGCATCGCGCGCGAACTGAAGGAAGAGACCGACCTGGATGCCGATCAGATCACGCTGATCGGCGTCTACGAATTCATGCGCAAGAACGAAGTCATCATCGCCTACCACGTCAGGGCGAGCGGCGCGATCCGGCTATCGGAAGAGCTGGTCGAATACCGGCTGGTGGAACCGCAGAAGCTGCGCCCGTGGCGCGCCGGCACCGGCTACGCAATGGCCGACTGGATGCGCGCGCGCGGCCTGCCGGTCGAATTCATCGACTGGCCGGGCCGCGCCGCCGAGCCGGAGCGGCAGGCATAGCGCGGCCACCGATTCTTTGCTGCAATGCATCATCGGCCTCCGCGTTTGCGATAGAATCGGCGGATTCGCATTTGCTTCGAGTCGAGAACACCATGGAATTCCACAAGGAACTGGACGCCCGCGGACTGAATTGTCCGCTGCCGATATTGAAGACCAAGAAGGCGCTGGCGGAAATGAGCAGCGGCCAGGTGCTGCGCGTGCTGGCGACCGATCCCGGCTCGGTGCGCGACTTCCAGGCGTTCGCCAAGCAGACCGGCAATGAACTGCTGGCGCAATCCGAATCCAACAAGGAATTCCTGTTCTACATGAAGCGCAAATAGCTTCCGGCCGGGGCGGGCGCCGTCCGCGGATTAATCGAACGATCGTTCTAAATTTCTGCGCGCCGCGGCTTTTCTCTTTTATAATCTTGGTCACTTTACGTTTACGTCAATTCGATCTTTCAAGGGCACATCCATGAAAATACTGGTTCCAGTCAAGCGCGTGGTGGACTTCAACGTCAAGGTGCGCGTCAAGTCCGACGGCTCCGGCGTCGATATCGCCAACGTCAAGATGTCGATGAATCCGTTCGACGAAATCGCGGTGGAAGAAGCGATGCGCCTGAAGGAAGCCGGCAAGGCAACCGAAGTGGTGGCAGTTTCCTGCGGCGTCGCCCAGTGCCAGGAAACCCTGCGCACCGCGATGGCGATCGGCGCCGATCGCGCGATCCTGGTCGAGACCGATGCCGAACTGCAGCCGCTGGCAGTGGCCAAGCTGCTGAAGGCGGTGGCCGACAAGGAACAGCCGCAACTGATCATCCTCGGCAAGCAGGCGATCGACGACGACTGCAACCAGACCGGCCAGATGCTGGCCGCGCTGCTGGGCTGGCCGCAAGCCACCTTCGCCTCCAAGGTCGTGGCCGAGGACGGCAAGGTTACCGTGACGCGCGAAGTCGACGGCGGTCTGGAAACGGTGGCGCTGACGCTGCCGGCGATCGTCACCACCGACCTGCGCCTGAACGAGCCGCGCTACGTGACGCTGCCCAACATCATGAAGGCCAAGAAGAAGCCGCTCGACACCGTCAAGCCGGCCGACCTCGGCGTCGACGTCGCGCCGCGCCTGAAGACCCTGAAGGTCGCCGAGCCGCCGAAGCGCTCGGCCGGCATCAAGGTGCCGGACGTCGCCACGCTGGTGGCCAAGCTGAAGAACGAAGCCAAGGTCATCTGATCCATTGCGGGGCAGGGTTCATGAGACGCGCCGCGCCGAATGACTCTGCCGCCGACCGATCTAAAGAATTGCGGGACAGGAGCCGCCAGCCTCGAAGCGCACTGTCCATCACCAATCAGAACAGGAACACGCCATCATGACCGCACTCGTCATTGCTGAACACGACAACGCCTCCCTGAAGGGAAGCACACTCAACACCATCACCGCCGCCGCCCAGTGCGGCGGCGAAGTCCACGTGCTGGTCGCCGGCCACAATGCCGGCGCCGCCGCCGAAGCGGCGTCGAAGATCGCCGGCGTCGCCAAGGTGCTGCTGGCCGACGCGCCGCAGTTTGCCGACGGCCTGGCGGAAAACGTCGCCGAGCAGGTGCTGGCGCTGGCCGGCGCCTATTCGCACATCCTGGCGCCGGCCACCGCCTACGGCAAGAACATCGCGCCGCGCGTGGCCGCCAAGCTGGACGTCGCGCAGATTTCCGAAATCACCAAGGTCGATGCACCGGACACCTTCGAGCGCCCGATCTATGCCGGCAACGCGATTGCCACCGTGCAGTCGGGTGACGCCGTCAAGGTCATCACGGTGCGCACCACCGGCTTCGACGCCGCCGCCAGCGGCGGTTCCGCCGCGATCGAGAACGTGACGGCGGTCGCCGATTCCGGCAAGTCGTCGTTCGTGTCGCGCGAACTGGCCAAGTCCGACCGGCCGGAGCTGACCGCAGCCAAGGTCATCGTCTCCGGCGGCCGCGGCATGGGTTCCGGCGACAACTTCAAGCTGCTGGAGCCGCTGGCCGACAAGCTCGGCGCGGCGATGGGCGCGTCGCGCGCGGCGGTCGACGCCGGCTTCGTGCCGAACGACTGGCAGGTCGGCCAGACCGGCAAGATCGTGGCGCCGCAGCTGTACATCGCGGTCGGCATTTCCGGCGCCATCCAGCACCTGGCCGGCATGAAGGATTCGAAGACCATCGTCGCCATCAACAAGGACCCGGAAGCGCCGATCTTTTCGGTGGCCGATTACGGCATCGTCGGCGACCTGTTCGAGATCGTGCCGCAACTGACGGCGGAACTCGGTTAAATCGCGCCTCATCCGTTTGCAGTAAGAATATCCGGCAGGCTTGCAGCTGGCGCGTAGCGCGGAACACACCGCATCGGCGCCTTCCTGCGAGCCTGCCTTTTTTCATGGAGTCTTGAATGAGCTACGTCGCCCCGTTGAAGGACATGCTGTTCGTGATGAACGAACTGGCTGGTTTGCAGGAAGTGAATCGCTTGCCGGGCTGCGAGGATGCGACGCCGGAAACGGTGCAGGCGGTGCTGGAGGAAAACGCCCGCTTCTGCAGCGAAGTGGTGGCGCCGCTGAACGTCGCCGGCGATCGCGAGCCGAGCAGCTGGCGTGACGGCGCTGTCACCACCACCAAGGGCTTCAAGGAAGCGTTCAAGGCTTTCGGCGAAGCCGGCTGGCAGGGCGTGCAGCACCCGGCCGAATTCGGCGGCCAGGGCTTGCCGAAGCTGGTGGCGACGCCGTGCATGGAAATGCTGAACGCGGCCAACCTGTCGTTTGCGCTGTGCCCGCTGTTGACCGACGGCGCGATCGAGGCACTGTTGACCGCCGGCAGCGACGAGCAGAAGCGCATCTATCTGGAAAACCTGATTTCCGGCAAGTGGACCGGCACCATGAACCTGACCGAGCCGCAGGCCGGCTCCGACCTGGCGCTGGTGCGCACGCGCGCGCTGCCGCAGGGCGACGGCAACTACAAGCTGTTCGGCACCAAGATCTTCATCACCTACGGTGAGCACGACATGGCCGAGAACATCGTCCATCTGGTGCTGGCGCGCACGCCCGACGCGCCGGAAGGCGTGAAGGGGATTTCGCTGTTCATCGTGCCGAAATTCCTCGTCAATGCCGACGGCAGCCCGGGGGAGCGCAACGACGTGCATTGCGTGTCGATCGAGCACAAGCTCGGCATCAAGGCCAGCCCGACCGCGGTGCTGCAGTTCGGTGATCACGGCGGCGCGATTGGTACCCTGGTCGGCGAAGAGAACCGCGGCCTCGAATACATGTTCATCATGATGAACGCCGCCCGCTTCGCGGTCGGCATGCAGGGCGTCGGCATTGCCGAGCGCGCCTACCAGAAGGCGGTCGCGTACGCAAAGGAGCGGCTGCAGTCGCGCGACCTGGCAGGCTCCACCGGCCCGGTGGCGATCATCCGCCAGCCCGACGTGCGGCGCATGCTGCTCTCGATGCGCGCGCAGACTGAGGCGGCGCGCGCGCTGGCCTACGTGACGGCGGCGGCGCTGGATGCCGCGCATCATCATCCGGACGCGGCTGTGCGCAAGGAAAACCAGGCGTTCTACGAATACATGGTACCGGTGGTGAAGGGCTGGTCGACCGAAATGTCGATCGATGTCACCTCGACCGGCGTACAGGTGCATGGCGGCATGGGCTTCATCGAGGAAACCGGCGCCGCCCAGTATTACCGTGACGCCCGCATCCTGCCGATCTATGAAGGCACCACGGCGATCCAGGCCAATGACCTGATCGGCCGCAAGACCGCGCGTGACGGCGGCGCCACCGCGCGCGCGATTGCCGCCCGCATG
>JBAUJK010000157.1:0-4168 GCA_049683695.1 Burkholderiaceae bacterium | reverse complement strand
TCAAGGCGCCGCGGTGGCGACGAAGCGGCCGCCGTGGAACACCAGCGCCGAGCCCGGCCGGACTTCGCAGTGCTCGACCTCGCCGACGAAGATCACGTGGTCGCCTTCCGGATAGCGGCTGCGGTTATGGCATTCGAACCAGGCGGCGACGCCCTTGATGACCGGCAGTCCGGTCCGCGACAGTTCGAATTCGACGCCGTCGAAGCGGTTTTCCAGGCGCCGTGCGAAACGCTCGGCCAGCGCCTGCTGATTGCCGGCCAGTACATTGATCACGTAGTGCGAATTGCCGGAAAATACTGGCAGGCTGCTGGCGCCGCAGGCCAGGCTCCACAACACCAGCGGCGGATCGAGCGAGACCGAATTGAACGAACTGGCCGTCAGGCCCAGAAAGCCGCCGTCGGGGAGCCGCGTGGTGATGATGGTCACCCCGGTAGCGAACTGGGATAGCGCGTCGCGGAACTGGCGCCGGTCGAAAGTGCGCGTCGGCGCGCGTGGCGAACGTATGGGCATCGATGAATCCGGGAAATGCAGCCATTATGCCGAAAAACCCCGGTGCCGGCGCGCCGCACCGGCGCGTTTGCGTTACAGTCTGAAAAGAACGGAAGGAGGCGGATCATGGCGAGCGAAACGGCAACTCTGGGCGGCGGCTGCTTCTGGTGTCTGGAGGCGGTGTACCAGGAGTTGCGCGGCGTGCAGAAGATCGTGTCGGGCTATAGCGGCGGCGATTTTCCGAACCCGAGCTACGAGCAGGTGTGCGAAGGCAGCACCGGCCACGCCGAAGTGGTGCGCCTCACTTACGATCCGGAACAGGTCAGCTATCGCGAACTGCTGGAAATCTTCTTCACGATCCACGACCCGACCACGCCCAACCGCCAGGGCAACGACATCGGCACCCAGTACCGCTCGGTAATCTACTATCACGACGCCGGCCAGCAGGAAACCGCGCGCCAGGTGATCGCCGAGATGGCCAACGTCTGGGACGCGCCGATCGTCACCGAGCTGAGTCCGCTCGGCCCCTTCTATCCGGCCGAAGGCTATCACCAGAACTACTACAGCCAGCACCCGCTGCAGGGCTATTGCGCGTTCGTGGTGGCGCCGAAGGTCGCCAAGTTCCGCAAGATCTTCGCCGACCGGGTCAAGACCTGACGCGGCCCCACTGCAAGGAGTGAGATGAGCACCGTATTTGCCAAGATCATCCGCGGCGAGATTCCCTGCGCCAAGGTCTACGAGGACGAGCACGTCTTCGCGTTCATGGACGCCGGCCAGGTCAACCCCGGCCATGTACTTGTCGCGACCCGGCAACCGTATGAAACGCTGATGGACGCCGACGAGGAAGCGGCGGCGGCGATGATGCGCGCCGCCCATCGGATCGCGCGCGCGGTGCAGGCGGCGTTCGCGCCGGACGGCATGACCATCCTGCAGGCCAACAAGCCGGCCGGCTGGCAGACCGTACCGCACCTGCACCTGCACGTGCTGCCGCGCTACCACGGCGACGGCGTCGAACTCGGCTGGCCGCGCAAGGAGCCGGGCCTCGAACGCCTGCGCGAATACGCGGCGCGGATTAAGCTGGTCTGAGCGGCGCGTCCTGCCGTTCGTAGATGTAGCGGCGCGACCACGGCAGCGTCGACGCCGGCCGCCCGGCCTTGGTGCACACCACCTGGTGCAGCGCCACCCAGCCCTGCTCGAATGCATACGAGCAGCCGCCCAGGTAGACGCGCCAGATGCGGAAGCGCCGGTCATCCACGGTCTTCCGGATGGCATCGGCCTGGCGTTCGAAATTGTCGGCCCAGATGCCGCAGGTGTGCGCATAGTGGCGCCGCAGGTTTTCGATGTCGAAGCCTTCCAGCCCGCTTTCCTGCATCGTCTTCAGCACCAGGCCGATGTGCGGCAGTTCGCCGTGCGGGAACACATATTTTTCAATGAATTCGCCGCCGCCGAACGGTGACTCGCCGTTGCCGGGATCGGTCGTGGTGATGCCATGGTTCATCGCCATGCCGTCATCGGCCAGCAGCTCGTGGATGCGGGAAAAATAGACCGGCAGGTTGCGCAGGCCGACGTGCTCGAACATGCCGACGCTGGTGATGCGGTCGAAGCGGCCGTCGAGGTCGCGGTAGTCCTGCAGCCGGATCTCGACCCGGTCGCTCAGGCCTGCGCGTTCAACCCGCTCGCGCGCCAGCCGGTACTGATTTTCCGACAGCGTGATGCCGACGCAGCGGGCGCCGTATTTTTGCGCCGCGCGCAGCACCAGCGCGCCCCAGCCGCAACCGATGTCGAGCAGCGTCTGGCCCGGGCGCAGCTGGATCTTGGTCAGGATGTGGTCGATCTTCTTCAGCTGCGCCTGCTCCAGCGTCTCGTCGCCGTTCTCGAAATAGGCGCACGAATACACCATGTTCGGATCCAGCCACAGTCCATAGAATTCGTTGGAGACGTCGTAGTGGTAGCGGATCGCCTCGGCATCCTTTTCCTTGCTGTGTACCGCGCGCCGCGTCAGGCGCGCGAATCGCCCTTCCGGCTTCAGCATGTGCGCCGCCAGCGCGTTGCCGACCGCAATCACTTCATTGATCCGGCCCTCGACCTCGATCTTGCCCTCGACGTAGGCGGTGCCCAGGTTCGACAGTGACGGCGTCAGCAGGTAGGTCAGCGCCGACGCTTCCGGCACCCGCACCGTCACCTGCGGCGCCGTGGGGCCGAAATCGAACTGCTGGCCGTTCCACAGCTGCAGGCGCAGCGGCGGTGCGGTGCTTTGCCGGATCTGTTCCACCCATTCATTCAGCTTTTTTTCCCAAAACACGACGTTCCTCCTCCGTGAATGTGAATCAATGCTGCTGCCGCGCGCCGTCCGGCGCCGGCCGACTTCAGGGCTGCAGCCGCGTGCGCTGCCAGGCGCCGTCGGCGCCGATCGTGTATTCGATGCGATCGTGCAGGCGCGACGGCCGCCCTTGCCAGAATTCGACGCGCTGCGGTCGCAGCCGGTAGCCACCCCAGTGCGCCGGCCGCGCCGGCTGTACCCCGTATTGCCGTTCGACTTCGGCGAAGCGCTGCTCCAGCGCTTCGCGGTTGGCCACCGGCGCGCTCTGTTCGGAAGCGATCGCGCCCAGCCGGCTGGCCAGTGGCCGGCTGTCGAAATAGGCATCGCTGTCGGCGTCGGCAATCTTTTCGACGTGGCCCTCGATGCGCACCTGGCGCTCCAGTTCGATCCAGTGGAACAGCAGCGCAGCGTACGGATTCCCCTGCAGTTCGCGTCCCTTGCGGCTGGCGTAATTGGTAAACCAGACGAAGCCGTCGGCATCGAACTGCTTGATCAGCACGATGCGCGAGGACGGCCGGCCGTCGGCACCGACGGTCGCCACGCTCATCGCGTTCGGCTCAGGGATCGCGGCCTGGCGCGCCTGTTCGAACCAGACTCCGAACTGCGTGATCGGATCGGCGGCGGCATCGGTTTCGGACAGGCTGGCGCGGCGATAGTCGAGCCGCAGATCGGCCAGCGCGGTGGAGATGGTCGCCGTCATGCCGTGATCCCGCGTCGCGCGCGCATGGCATCGCCGATCTGGGCGATCCGGGCCGGGTTCAACAGCCGCCGCGCCATCGGCGCGATCACGGTTTCTTCCTTCACCATGTGCGCTAGATACATTTCGGAAAAGGGGCCGAGCGCCGTTTCCGGCAGAGGCTGGTTCTCGCCAGCGGCGATCGCCGCCAGTGCCGGCCGCAGCATGTTCCACAAAACATCCATCTGCTGATGCTCCCGCAGGATTTCCGGCTCCAGCCGCCGCAGCGTATCGGCATCGTCGCCATCCGCGACTTCGCGCAGGGCCGGCAGCAGATCGACTTCTTCGTCGGCGTGATGGTTGGGCGCTGCTTCCGAAAAGTAGCGCAATACTGCGCTGGCGGCTTGTTGCGCCTCAAGGTCGGCGCCGTGCTTCTGCAAATGGGGAACCAGTCGCTGCATGGTGCCGATCTGGCGCCGCATGCGGTCGTGGCAATGCTTCAGCAATGCGATCGGCTGGTCGAACCCGGGCGCCGGCTCGAGAAATGCGCTGCTCATGATGTCCTCCGATCCGGTCGATGCGCCGGCCGCCGGCAGCCCCGGCGGCGCGGACGGAAAAGGCGCTGCCTTGCATGATGAGGATTTTAGCAAGAATCGCGTGGCCGGCGCAGCGCACTTTTGCCG
>JBAUJK010000156.1:0-2456 GCA_049683695.1 Burkholderiaceae bacterium | reverse complement strand
GGCTTGCTGATGACGCAGCACGCGTTCGTCACCGGCGAGCGCGCGCTCGGCGTCTGGCAGCCGCTGGCCTGGCCCAAGTACGCCACCATCCCGCTCGGCATGTTCATGACCGCCGCCCAGTACGCGAGCCAGCTGTATCAGGATCTGCAGGCGCGCCGCGCGCTGCCGGCCAAACAGGCAAAGGTGACGGCATGAGCGAACTCGAAATCGGCGCGCTGCTGTTCGTCGTCACCTTCGCGGTGCTGTTTTCCGGCATCCCGATCGCGTTCGCGCTGATCCTGGTCTCCATTGGTTTCTTGTACTTCTTCGGCGACGCCGGCGGCCTGGCGGCGATCCCGAATACCTTCGTCGGCGAGCTGTCGAACTTCGCGCTGCTGACGATCCCGCTGTTCGTGCTGCTCGGCTGTACCATCGGCGCTTCGCGCGCCGGGCGCGACCTGTACGACTCGTTGCACCGCTGGATGTGCAAGATCCCGGGCGGACTGGTGATCGCCAACATCCTCGGCTGCGGGCTGTTCGCGGCGATGTGCGGTTCCAGCCCGGCCACCGCCGCCGCCATCGGCCGCGTCGGCATCCCGGAAATGATCCGGCGCCACGTGCCGGCGCGGCTGGCGACCGGCTCGATCGCCGCCGGCGGCACGCTCGGCATCCTGATCCCGCCGTCGCTGACCTTCATCGTCTACGGCATCGTCACCCACACCTCGATCGCGCGGCTGTTCCTGGCCGGTGTCGTGCCCGGCATCATGCTGGTGGCGATCTTCGCCGCCTACGCCTGGCTGGCCAGCTACCGGCAGCTGCGGCGCGACCCGGTGCGCGCGGTCGAGATCTACACGC
Organism: Burkholderiaceae bacterium; assembly: GCA_049683695.1. GTDB lineage: Bacteria > Pseudomonadota > Gammaproteobacteria > Burkholderiales > Burkholderiaceae_D > DATJCV01. Next base: position 1,622 of record JBAUJK010000156.1, on the reverse strand, counting down.
TGTCGGAAAAGATGGCCGGCCTGATCCGCATCCTGCCGTTTTTGGCGATCATCATCTCGGTGACGGTGGTGATGTACGGCGGCTTCGCGACGCCGTCCGAGGTGGCGGCGATCGCCGCCTTCCTGGCGCTGGTGATGGTGGTGGTGGTGTACCGTACCTGGCGCATCGGCGAGCTGTGGACCATCATGCGCGAGGCGGTGCGCGAATCCTGCATGATCCTGATGATCGTCGCCGGCGCCGCCGTCTACGCCTACATGATGTCCTACCTGTACATCACGCAGAGCCTGGCGGAATGGATGTTCGGCTGGAACCTCAGCAACTGGGAACTGATCCTGATCCTGAACGTGTTCCTGCTGATCGCCGGCTTCTTCCTGCCGGCGGTGTCGATCATCCTGATGAGCATGCCGGTGATCCTGCCGGTGCTGCAGCACAGCGGCATCGACCTGATCTGGTTCGCGGTGATGTTGACGATCAACCTGGAAATCGGCCTGATCCATCCGCCGCTCGGCCTGAACCTGTTCGTGATACGCGGCGTCGCGCCGGAAGTGCCGCTGCGCGACATCATGTGGGGTGCGCTGCCGTTCGTCTGCATCATGCTCGGCTTCATCGTGCTCTTGGCGATCTTCCCCGGCATCGCCACCTGGCTGCCGGACACGCTGATGGGCCCGGCCTGACGCCAGTTGTCATTGCATCGACAGAAAGGAATTTTTAGATGTCCGACCCGATCCCCGACCAGCCGCCCGGCCTGACCATCGACGGCGCGGTGGCGACGCTGACCCTGCGCCGCCCGAGCCAGCACAACCGCATCGCGCCCGAGGATTCGGACGTGATCCGCGGCTACCTGCGGCAACTGGAAGCGGAGCCCGGCGTGCGCCTGCTGGTTTTGACCGGCAGCGGCGGCAAGACCTTCAGTTCCGGCTACACGCTGGGCGCGATCCGCGATCAGCTCGACAGCCGCTTCGAGGACATGCTGGACCACGTCGAGCGCTTCCCGCTGCCGACCGTCTGCGCGCTGAACGGCAGCGTCTACGGCGGCGCCACCGACCTTGCGCTGTGCTGCGACTTCCGCATCGGCGTGCGCGGTTCGCGCTTCCTGATGCCGGCCTCGAAGATCGGGCTGCACTACTATCCGGGCGGCATCCGCCGCTACGTCACGGTGCTCGGGCTGGCGGCGGCCAAGAAGCTATTTTTGACTGCGCAAGTGATTGGCGACGAGGAAATGCTGCGCATCGGCTTCCTGCAGGAACTGGTCGCGCCCGGCGAGCTGGACGCCGCGGTGCGCGCCTACGCCGACGCCATCCTGGCCTGCGAACCGGCGGTGCTGGCGACGATCAAGTCGGACCTGATGGCGCAGGCCGCCGGCCGTGCCGATCCGGCGCTGTTGCGCGCGCACTACGAGCAGTCGCTGGCGTCGCCGCAACTGGCGGAGCGGCTGGAGGCGCTGGAGCAGGGCCGCCGCGCATAAAAAAACCCGGACCGTCGTCCGGGTTTTTGATGGTCGTGCCATCCGCCTAGAATTCTTCCCAATCGCTGCTGGCGGTGGCCGCCTGGCGCGGCAGCGACGCGCGCGTGCGCGCCGGCACCGAACGTGCCGCGGGCGCGGACGGCAGCGGCGTACGTAC
>JBAUJK010000155.1:0-2920 GCA_049683695.1 Burkholderiaceae bacterium | reverse complement strand
CACCAAACTTCTTCGACAGCACCGTCGCAATCGCCGCCGTCAGAGTCGTCTTGCCGTGATCCACGTGACCAATCGTGCCCACGTTCACGTGCGGCTTGGTCCGCTCAAACTTGCTCTTTGCCATTTTAGACTCCTAACGATTTGATGAGAATGTCCAGGCACGCGCCCGACGACTACCGACTTGAGAAGGCTCGAAATTCTCGACCGATTTTCGACACAACCGAAATTCTGGTGCCCTTGACGTGGATTGAACACGTGGCCTCTCCCTTACCAAGGGAGTGCTCTACCACTGAGCTACAAGGGCATTGCTTTACTTCCGACAGCAGCACATGGGCGCGACGCCTGAAATGTTGGAGCGGGTGAAGGGAATCGAACCCTCGTCATAAGCTTGGAAGGCTTCAGCTCTACCATTGAGCTACACCCGCGAGGACCACCGTTTCAGCCGCACACCATACATTTCACTGCATTCCACCGCGGCTACTCCGCCGTTGTTCTGGTGGAGGGGGCTGGATTCGAACCAGCGTACTCGCAAGAGGGCAGATTTACAGTCTGCTGCCATTAACCACTCGGCCACCCCTCCGCAGGGAACCACTAACTATAGGTTAGTCGGTGTCGGCTGTCAACAAAAAGTCGCATCGGAAAATCAAAATCCGGGCCGGCGCCTGCGGCGTGAATACCGCTCACCACGGATGCCGCCCAGCAAGCGGCAACACGAATACCGTTTAATAAACCGACCGGTCGGTTTATTTATGCTAAAGTAGCCGGCACGGAGTGCGCAGCTTTTTTGCGCTCCGACGCGACCTTCGCCGATGCCATCCCCTTACTGCCGCTTTAACCCCATTTCCAAGGTGGACTGCCATGTATACCCAGGCGCTCGACATCCCCGATTCCTCTTCCCGCCCGGCCGATAGCCGCGCGCTGCCGACGCTGGACGCGGCCGATGCCGCGCGATTGGCAGCGGCGCAGCAGCGCTTCGACGAGGCGATCGCCGCCGAACGCAAGATCGAGCCGCAGGACTGGATGCCGGACGCCTACCGCAAGACGCTGGTGCGGCAGATCAGCCAGCACGCGCATTCGGAAATCATCGGCATGCTGCCGGAAGGCAACTGGATCACGCGCGCGCCGAGCTTGAAGCGCAAGGCAATCCTGCTGGCCAAGGTGCAGGACGAGGGCGGCCACGGCCTCTACCTGTACGCGGCGGCGGAAACGCTCGGCACCTCGCGCGAGCAGATGACCGACGCGCTGCACGCCGGCCGCGCCAAGTATTCGTCGATCTTCAATTATCCGACGCTGACCTGGGCCGACATCGGCGCCATCGGCTGGTTGGTGGACGGCGCCGCGATCATGAACCAGGTGCCGCTGTGCCGCTGCTCCTACGGCCCGTATGCGCGCGCGATGATCCGCATCTGCAAGGAAGAATCGTTCCACCAGCGCCAGGGCTTCGACATCATGCTGTCGCTGTGCCGCGGCACGCCGGCGCAGAAGGCGATGGCGCAGGATGCGCTGAACCGCTGGTGGTGGCCGACGGTGATGATGTTCGGCCCGAGCGACACCGATTCGCCGAACTCGGCGCAGAGCATGCAATGGGGCATCAAGCGCATTTCCAACGACGACCTGCGGCAGAAGTTCATCGACGCCACGGTGCCGCAGGCGCAATTGCTGGGCCTGACGATTCCCGATCCCGACCTGACCTGGGATGCCGAAGCCGGCCATTACCGGCACGGCGCCATCGACTGGGATGAATTCACGCGCGTCATCAACGGCGACGGCCCGTGCAACCGCGAGCGCCTCGGCACCCGCGTCAAGGCGCACGAGGACGGCCAGTGGGTGCGCGACGCCGCGCTGGCCTATGCGAACAAGCAGGCGGCGCGCGAGCGCGCGGCGGCCTGAGGCCGGCGCCACCGACTATCAGACAGAGACGGAGTTCGACGATGAACCAAACCGATTGGCCGCTGTGGGAAGTCTTCATCCGCAGCAAGCAGGGCCTGGAACACAAGCATTGCGGCTCGCTGCACGCGGCCGACGCCCGCCAGGCGCTGCAGATGGCGCGCGACGTCTACACGCGGCGCCAGGAAGGCATTTCGATCTGGGTGGTGCCGTCGACGGCGATCACCGCCAGCGCGCCGGAGGAAAAGGGCGAGCTGTTCGAGCCGGCCGCCGACAAGATCTACCGCCATCCGACCTTCTACGAATTGCCGGACGAAGTGCGGCACATGTAGCCGCGCGCTTACCCACATACACCCCGGGGCATTTTTCAAGCCGCGCATGATGCCCGCGGGAAACGGCGATTTTCGAGCATACCCCCTATAACGCAAAACGATGACCGACCAGAGCCATATCGATTACCTGCTGCGCCTCGGCGACAACGCGCTGATCCTCGGCCAGCGCCTGTCCGAATGGTGCGGCCACGGCCCGGTGCTGGAAGAAGACATCGCGCTGGCCAACATCGCGCTCGACCTCTTGGGCCAGGCGCGGCTGCTGCTGTCGCATGCCGGCGCGCTGATGGCGCCGCCGCAGAGCGAGGACCAGCTGGCCTATTTCCGCGACGAGTCGGCGTTTCGCAACTTCACGATGCTGGAGCTGCCGAACTCGGGCCTGGAAAAAGGCCAACGGCAGCGCGACTACGCGTTCACGATCGCCCGCAATTTCCTGTTTTCCGCCTATGCGCTCGGCCAGTGGCAGGCGCTGCTGGCGTCGAACGACGCGCAGCTGGCGGCGATCGCCGCCAAGTCGCTGAAGGAAGCGCAATACCACTGGCGCCACGCCAGCGACTGGATGCTGCGCTTCGGCGACGGCACCGAGGAATCGCACCGGCGCGCGCAGGCGGCGCTCGACGCGCTGCTGCCGTATGCCAACGAATTCTTCAGTGCCGACGCCACCGGTGAAGCGGTAGCGGCGGCCGCCATCGGCGTCGCCGGCC
>JBAUJK010000154.1:0-4320 GCA_049683695.1 Burkholderiaceae bacterium | reverse complement strand
CACCAAACTTCTTCGACAGCACCGTCGCAATCGCCGCCGTCAGAGTCGTCTTGCCGTGATCCACGTGACCAATCGTGCCCACGTTCACGTGCGGCTTGGTCCGCTCAAACTTGCTCTTTGCCATTTTGGTATTTCCTCAAAAAGAACGATTCATGCATTGAGGGACAGGGTGTCCGGCAACTGCAGACCGCACTTCCCTGTCCCCGACTGGATAGTGATTACTTGGCCTTGGCGCTGATGATGGCGTCGATGACGTTCTTCGGCGCTTCGGCGTAGTGCTTGAACTCCATCGTGTACGTTGCCCGACCCTGGGTCGCCGAACGCAGCGAGGTGGCGTAGCCGAACATTTCCGACAACGGCACTTCCGCCTTGATGATCTTGCCGCCGCCACCGGCGATTTCGTCCATGCCCTGGACCATGCCGCGACGGGACGACAGGTCGCCCATCACGGTACCGGCGTAATCTTCCGGCGTTTCCACTTCGACCGCCATCATCGGCTCCAGGATCACCGGGTTGGCCTTGCGGCAACCATCCTTGAGCGCCATCGAGGCAGCCATGCGGAACGCGTTTTCGTTCGAGTCGACGTCATGGTAGGAACCGAAGGTCAGCGTCACCTTGAGGTCGACCATCGGGTAACCGGCCAGCACGCCGTTCGGCAGGGTGTCGATGACACCCTTCTCGACCGCCGGGATGTACTCGCGCGGAACCACGCCGCCCTTGATCGCGTCGACGAATTCGAAGCCCTTGCCCGCCTCTTGCGGCTCGATGGTCAGCACCACGTGGCCGTACTGACCGCGACCGCCGGACTGCTTGACGAACTTGCCTTCGACATCGGTGACCGGCTTGCGGATGGTTTCACGGTAGGCCACCTGCGGCTTGCCGACGGTCGCCTCGACGTTGAATTCGCGCTTCATACGGTCGACCAGAATTTCCAGGTGCAGTTCGCCCATGCCGGAAATGATGGTCTGGCCGGACTCTTCGTCGGTCCGCACGCGGAACGACGGATCTTCCGCCGCCAGGCGATTCAGCGCGATGCCCATCTTTTCCTGGTCGGCCTTGGTCTTCGGCTCGACTGCCTGCGAAATCACCGGCTCCGGGAACACCATGCGTTCCAGCGTGATGACAGAATTCACGTCGCACAGCGTGTCGCCGGTGGTCACTTCCTTCAGGCCCACGGCGGCAGCGATGTCGCCGGCGCGCACTTCCTTGATCTCGTCGCGCTCGTTGGCGCGCATCTGCAGCAGCCGGCCGAGGCGCTCCTTCTTGCCCTTGACCGGATTGAACACGGTGTCGCCGGAATTCACGACGCCCGAATAGACGCGGAAGAAGATCAGCTGGCCGACGAACGGATCGGTCATGATCTTGAATGCCAGCGCCGAGAACTTCTCGTCGTCGCGCGCTTCGCGGTGGGCCGGCTCGTCATGCTCGTCGAGGCCGGAAACCGGCGGAATGTCGGTCGGCGACGGCAGGAAGTCGAGCACGGCGTCCAGCATGCGCTGCACGCCCTTGTTCTTGAACGCCGAACCGCACAGCATCGGCTGGATCTCGCCGGCGATGGTGCGCAGGCGCAGGCCGGCCATGATGTCGGCCTCGGACAGGTCGCCCTCTTCCAGGTACTTGTTCATCAGGTCTTCGTTCGCCTCGGCGGCGGATTCGACCATCTTTTCGCGCCATTCCTGGGCGGTGTCCGCCAGATCGGCCGGGATGTCGCGGTACTCGAACTTCATGCCCTGCGAAGCCTCGTCCCAGAAAATCGCCTTCATCTTGATCAGGTCAACCACGCCCTGGAAGTGGTCTTCGGCGCCGATCGGCACGACGATGGGTACCGGATTGGCCTTCAGGCGCGCCTTCATCTGCTCGACGACCTTGAAGAAATTGGCACCGGTGCGGTCCATCTTGTTGACGAACGCCAGCCGTGGCACCTTGTGCTTGTTGGCCTGGCGCCACACGGTTTCCGACTGCGGCTGCACGCCGCCGACCGCGCAGTACACCATGCAGGCGCCGTCCAGCACGCGCATCGAGCGCTCGACTTCGATCGTGAAGTCGACGTGGCCCGGGGTGTCGATGATGTTGATGCGGTGTTCCGGGCGCGACATGTCCATGCCCTTCCAGAAACAGGTCACCGCGGACGAGGTGATGGTGATGCCGCGCTCCTGCTCCTGCTCCATCCAGTCGGTGGTGGCGGCGCCGTCATGCACTTCGCCCAGCTTGTGGGTCACGCCGGTATAGAACAGGATGCGCTCGGAAGTGGTGGTTTTACCGGCGTCGATGTGAGCCGAAATACCGATGTTGCGGTAGCGCTCAATGGGAGTCTTGCGAGCCATGATTGATCCAATATCTCTCTAACGAACAAAACCGAGCGTCATTTTTTGCCAAAAATGTGCCCGGTTCCGTATCAATTGCGTAGGCGGTACGCACACGCGCTGCGTGGCGACCATTCAGTATTACTAGAAGCGGAAGTGGGAGAACGCCTTGTTCGCCTCTGCCATGCGGTGCACTTCGTCACGCTTCTTCATTGCGCCGCCGCGGCTTTCGGCTGCTTCCATCAACTCACCGGCCAGGCGCTGCGGCATCGATTTTTCGCTGCGCTTGTTGGCGGCTTCGCGCAGCCAGCGCATCGACAGCGCCATGCGGCGCACCGGACGCACTTCGACCGGCACCTGGTAGTTGGCACCGCCGACGCGGCGCGACTTCACCTCGACCATCGGCTTGCAGTTGTTGATCGCAGCCAGGAACACTTCCAGCGGATCCTTGCCGGTCTTGGTCTGGATGTGGTCGAAGGCGCCGTAGATGATGTTTTCGGCGACCGACTTCTTGCCCGACAGCATCAGGATGTTGACGAACTTGGCGACATCCACATTGCCGAATTTCGGATCCGGCAGGATTTCGCGCTTGGGGACTTCACGACGACGTGGCATTGCAATTCCTTTCGATCTTCAGTTGAGCACAGGCATCCTGCCTCGCGCTCGCGGACGGCCCTCATGACCACCCACTTACTCGGCCCATCCGGGGCCGATCCCGTCGCATGGCATATGCCACGCAAAAACGCTTACTTCTTGGCGGCCTTGGCGCGCTTGGCACCGTACTTCGAGCGCGCCTGCTTGCGGTCCTTGACGCCCTGGGTGTCGAGGGCACCGCGCACCATGTGGTAGCGCACACCCGGCAAGTCCTTGACGCGGCCGCCGCGCAGCAGCACGACGCTGTGCTCCTGCAGGTTGTGGCCTTCGCCGCCGATGTACGAAATGACTTCGAAACCGTTGGTCAGGCGCACCTTGGCGACCTTGCGCAGCGCCGAGTTTGGCTTCTTCGGCGTGGTCGTGTAGACGCGGGTGCAGACGCCGCGCTTCTGCGGGCTGTTTTCCAGCGCCGGCGACTTGCTCTTGACGCTGGCCGAGACGCGCGGATGGCGGATCAGTTGATTGATGGTTGGCATCGTTTTTATCCAACAAAATTACGGCATTGAACACATCCCGGAAACGGTTGCCCGGGACACTGGAAAATCATCGCGCCGAAATCCGTGGATTCGGCGCAGGTTCGATTCGGACTTGGAGGAGAAGCGTCGCAGGAAGCGGAAACAGCAGACCAAAGAACGCTTAAGCCCAGCAGAGCTTAAAATCGAGAACTCGCGAGTATATTCCGCCGCCGGCGCGCCGTCAACCGGCAAACCGTGACCAAGCCGGCTCCTGCAGCAGCGTCAGACCGCATTTGCGTCGTCGCGTTCGCCGGCGGCGCGATGTGGCGCGATGGCGGCGGCATGAAGGCCCGCGCGGCACGGCCTGATTCCACATACTCCCTTGGCACCGCCCTGTTGCCGCGCAATAAATTTAATAAAAACTCACATACTCCCTTTTTTTAAAGTAGGAGTGGCCAATGCGCCGTCTGCGTCGCAGATGATGGCCAAGCGGCCGGCGCAGCGTCGATAATGGAGTTTTCCCGACGACAAGTTCCCATGCGCCTGCCGCGCCCCGCCACCCTGTTGCTGATCGCCAGCTATCTCGGCCTGTCGGCGCTGCCGTTCTGGCCGCCGGTGCGCGGCGCCGATCCGGCCATGGTGCTGGCCGTCACTGCGGCGGCCTGGCTGGCGCTATGGGCGCTGGGTGGGCGGCCGGCGCGCTTTCACTGGCTGCTGCTGCCGGCCTTCCTGCTGGCGCCGATCGAGCTGTACCTGCGCCATTTCTACGGCACCGGCCTTACCGCGCACCATCTCGGCATCCTGGCCGAGACCACGCCTGCCGAGACGCTCGAATTCCTCGGCGGACGCGGCTGGCTGGCGCTGCTGGTCTTGCTGGCCGCCCTCGGCTGGTGGGCGCTGTGCTGGCG
>JBAUJK010000153.1:0-10748 GCA_049683695.1 Burkholderiaceae bacterium | reverse complement strand
GGCCGCCACCGCCGGCGCGCTGCTGCGTGCGGCCGCCAGCCACGGCGATGGCGTGCGCGGCACGGTGCGCATCACCGCCAGCGAAGTGGTCGGCGTCGAGGTGCTGCCGCCGATCCTGGCGGCGCTGCGGCAGGCCCACCCTGAACTGGTGATCGAACTGGCGCTGTCGAACCGGATCGACGATCTGCTGCGGCGCGACGCCGACATCGCCGTGCGCATGCTGCGGCCGGCGCAGGAAGCGCTGGTGGCGCGCCGCATTGGCGTCATCGAGCTGGGCCTGCATGCGCGCCGCGACTACCTGGCGCGGCACGGCACGCCGTCCGGCTGGGATGACCTGCGAAACGGCCACGCGCTGATCGGCTTCGATCAGGAAACCGCATCGATACGCAGTCTGCGGCCGAAATTCGGCATGCTGGGCCGCGGCGACTTCGCGCTGCGCGCCGACAGCGACCTGGCGCAACTGGCAGCGATCCGCGCCGGCTTCGGCATCGGCATATGCCAGGTCGGCCTGGCACGGCGCGACGCGGCGCTGGTACGGGTGCTGCCGCAATCGTTTTCGCTGCCGCTGGAGACCTGGCTGGCGATGCATGAAGACCTGCGCGACAGTCCGCGCTGCCGCGTGGTGTTTGCGGCACTGGGGACGGGGTTGGCGGATTACGTCGGCGGCGCTGGAGTTGGGCCGCGTTCCGGTTCCAGCGCGGCATAATAAATTGCAAAATACGAACCCGGGCTACATCTCTGTCCATATACAGCCGTGTGCCCGCGCAGACGAATACTCAACGCTAGACCGGACAGTTCATGCATCCAAGCTGGCTACAGATTGCTTTTGGCGAAATCGGTGTCGCCTCCCATCCGCCGGGATCAACCAATCCGCGCATCACGGAATATCACGCCGGAACCAACATTTCCGGATATGACGACAAGGCCTCCTGGTGCTCTTCCTTTGTCAACTGGTCACTCGCGCAGGCCGGTATCCAGGGCACCGGTTCGGCACTCGCCAAATCCTGGCTTGTTTGGGGCGAACCGCTCGCGCGACCGGTTGTCGGCTGCATCGCCATACTCTGGCGAGATGATCCATCGAGCTGGAAGGGCCATGTCGGCTTCTACCTGCGCGAAGACGACGAATTCATCTACCTGTTCGGAGGCAATCAGCTGGAGCAGGTACGGGAACATTTCTATCCGAAGGCCACCGTCATTGGCTACAGGTGGCCGCCTACCTACCCTCAAGCGCAGATCCGGCACGTACGGCCTGACTGAACGGCCTGGCAGGCCGGACCGGGTGGCTGCTGCATGCCGAGCCTTACAGAATGCTTGATTGCGAACGGCACTCCAGTCGCGAGCTGCCTCAGCCGCGCTCCGGCTCCAACCCCGCATAGCGCGGCCAATCATCATCCAGCGCCGCCCACGGCGGCACCTCGGTGGCGAAGATATGCGCAACCGGCACCGTAGCGACCGCGCTGTCGATCGTTCCCATCCGCAGCCGCAATACATCCGGCGCATCGTCGCGGCGCGAATACAGCGGCGTGCCGCAGCGGCGGCAGAACGCACGCTTCTTGCCGGGCGAGGATTCGTATTCGGCGATCAGCGACGGATCGCCGCGCCAGCGCAATTGCCGGGCGTCGGCCGGCGCCGCGATCACGTTGCTGGTCCCCTGCGCCTTGCGGCAGGTCGCGCAATGGCAGACGGTGACGGTGCCGAATTCGCCGCCATACTCGTAACGCACGCCGCCGCACAGGCAGCTTCCCTCGATCATGTCAGGCTCCGCTGGTGGATTTGCCGCAGGCGGCTTCAGGAATGGCCGATCACCGGGTGCGGCTGGTAGGCGACCTCCAGCGCGGCGATGTCTTCTTCGCTCAGGCTGACCTGGGTCGCGCTAGCGGCCTGCTCCAACTGCTCCAGCTTGGACGCGCCGACGATCGGCGCCGCCACGCCCTTGTGTAAAAGCCAGGCGTAGGCGACCTGCGCATTCGAGACCTTCTTTTCCTGCGCGACCTTGGACAGCGCCGCCACCACGGCGAAATCGGCATCGTTGTAGTAATACTTCAGCGCCATTTCGTCGGTGCCGGCGCGAGTGGTGGAGGCTCCGGCGCCGGCCTGGTCCTGCTGCGTCCGGTTGCCGGCCAAGAAGCCGCGCGCCAGCGGGCTCCACGGGATCAGCGCCACGCCCTGGTCGCGGCACAGCGGGATCATTTCGCGCTCTTCCTCACGGTAGGCGAGGTTGTAGTGATTCTGCATCGACACGAACGGCGTCCAGCCGTGTTCCTTGGCCACCTGCTGCGCCTTCGCGAACTGCCAGGCCCACATGCTGGAAGCGCCGATGTAGCGCGCCTTGCCGGCCTTGACCACGTCGTGCAGCGCTTCCATGGTTTCCTCGATCGGCGTCCCGTAATCCCAGCGGTGGATCTGGTACAGGTCGATATAGTCGGTGCCGAGGCGCTGCAGCGACGCGTCGACCGCGTGCAGGATGTGCTTGCGCGACAGCCCGTGCCGGTTCGGCCGCAACTGCTCGCGCGTGGCGGTGTGGTGGTCCAGCCGCATGTCGTCGAACACCGGGAAGAACACCTTGGTGGCGATCACCACTTCCTCGCGCCGCGCGAACTCCTTCAGCAGCTGCCCGGTGACGGTTTCCGAAGCGCCGTTCGAGTACATGTCGGCGGTGTCGAAAAAATTGATGCCGAGGTCGAGCGCGCGCCGGACGAACGGCCGTGCCGCCGCCGCATCCAGCACCCACGGCCGCCACTGCGGCGAGCCATAGGTCATCATGCCGAGGCAGATGCGGGAAACCTTGAGGCCGGTACGGCCCAGGCGGGTGTAACGCATGCGTATCCTTTCTTGCCGCGGGCCAGCCGTTCCGTCCGGCAACGCCGGTTCTGAACTATCGCCCGAGGCGCCGATCTATCATGAAAAGGGATAAAACGTATTCTGCCGCACCGGCACTGTCAAGGAAGGCGGCCGGCGCGGCCAGCCTAGGAGGATTCGATGATGGCACGCATTCTCGCTTCATTCGCCTGCGCGCTGGCGCTGGTCGGCCTGGCGGCCTGTTCCACGTCGCCGACGCGGCAGCAGGTCGGCATCGGTACCGGCGCGGTGCTGGGCGGCGTGGTCGGTAATTCGGTCGGCGGCGGCGCGCTCGGCACCATTGGCGGTGCCGCGGTCGGCGGCGTGATCGGCAACGAAGTCACCAAGCCGCACCGTTAGCGCCCGGCCATCCGTTCGGCGACCGGCGGCGCCGTGGCGTCGTGCGGGTCGCGGGCGAAATCCGGTTCGAAAAAGCACCAGACCGCCTGCGGCCAGCGACGCTGGATTCCCGCCTCGATTTCGTTGATCGCCGCCACCAGCGCACGGTCGCTGGCTTGCGGGCGCATTTCGGCCTGCACCGCGACCATCAACTGCTCGCCCCATTGCAGCGTGATGAAGTTGATCACCCGTGCCACCGCCGGCTGGGCCTCGATGTGCGCCAGCATCGCCGCGTGGATTTCCGGATCGGCCGATTCGCCGGTCACCATCGCCTTCACCTCGCGCACCACCACCAGCGCAACGATCATCAGCAGCACGCCGACCGCGATCGAGCCGAGCGCGTCCCACAGCGGATCGCCGGTGACCACGGTCAACGCCACCGCCGCCAGCGCCAGCGCCAGGCCGGCCAGCGCGGCGATGTCCTCGCCGGCGATCACCATCAGTTCCGACTGCCGGGTTTCGCGGAACCAGCGGAAGAACGGCTTGCCGCCGGCGATCTTGCGGATCTCGCGCAGCGCGCCGTACAGCGAAAACGCTTCCAGCAGCACCGAGATCGCCAGTACCGCCAGCGCCACCGTGGCATTGCCGAGCGGCTCGGGATGGCGCAGGTGGTCGATTCCCTGCATCACCGAAAAGGCGCCGCCGAGGAAGAACAGCAGCAGCGCCACCATCATCGCCCAGAAGTACACCACCCGTGCATGCCCCATCGGATGGGCGCTGCTGGCCGGGCGCCGCGCCTGGCGCAGGCCGATCAGCAGGAAGATCTGGTTGGTGCAGTCGGCCAGCGAATGGATCGCTTCCGCCAGCATCGCGTTCGAGCCGCTGAAGAAGGCGGCGCCGAACTTGGCCAGCGCGATGCCGCCGTTGGCGCCGAGCGCATAGAAAATCGCCTTGGTCGAACCTTCGCCGTGCGCCATCGAATCGCCCCGTTCGCGTGAAAATTCCACCATAATCGGGCAACACCGGCGGCGCAACCGGGGGGCGCAACAAAGGCCCGGTTTTCGTACGGCAAGCACCGTATTTCTACTACTGTGCGCTGGCGAAGGCTTCGGTTAATCTACGCGCACAACAAGCTGGCCCACCCTGGAGGAGAAACCATGAAACAGCAATTGATGGCGGCGCTCGCCATACTGTGCTGCAGCGCATCGCTGCAAGCCAAGGACATCAAGATCGCCCACATCCATAGCAAGACCGGTCCGCTGGAGGCCTACGCCAAGCAGACCCAGACCGGGCTGATGATGGGGCTGGAATATGCCACCGGCGGCACCATGGAAATCAATGGCAACAAGCTGGTCGTGATCGAGAAGGACGACCAGGGCAAGCCGGACATCGGCAAGTCGCAGCTGCAATCGGCTTTCGCCGACGACCGCGCCGACATCGCGGTTGGCCCGACCAGTTCCGGCGTGGCGCTGGCGATGCTGCCGGTGGCCGAGGAATACAAAAAGGTCCTCCTGGTGGAGCCGGCGGTGGCCGACGAAATCACCGGCAGCAAGTGGAACCGCTATATCTTCCGCACCGGCCGCAACTCTTCGCAGGACGCGATCTCGAATGCGGTGGTGGTCGACAAGGACGGCACCTCGGTGGCAACGCTGGCGCAGGACTACGCGTTCGGCCGTGACGGTGTCAAGGCGTTCAAGAGCGCGCTGAAGCACGCCAAGATCGTCCACGAAGAATATCTGCCGACCAGCACCACCGACTTCACTGCCGGCCTGCAGCGCATCATCGACACGCTGAAGGACAAGCCGGGCCGCAAGATCGTGGAAGTGATCTGGGCCGGCGCCAACCCGCCGTTCAACAAGATCGCCGACATGGAGCTGAAGCAGCGCTACGGCATCGAGCTTTCCACCGGCGGCAATATCCTGCCGGCGATGGCGGCCTACAAGCGCTTCCCGGGCATGGAAGGCGCGACCTACTATTACTTCGGCATCCCGAAGAACCCGGTCAACGAGTGGCTGGTGGCGGAGCACTACAAGCGCTTCAAGACCCCGCCGGACTTTTTCACCGCAGGTGGCATGGCGGCCGGCATGGCGCTGGTGGAAACCCTGAAGAAAACCGGCGGCAACACCAACACCGAAAAGCTGATCGCCACGATGGAAGGCATGAGCTTCGATTCGCCGAAGGGCAAGATGACCTTCCGCAAGGAAGACCATCAGGCGATGCAATCGATGTACCACTTCAAGATCAAGGACGATCCGGCCTTCACCTGGGGCGTGCCCGAACTGGTGCACGAAATCAAGCCGGAAGAAATGAACATTCCGATCCTGAACCAGCGCTGACCGGCCCGGCCTGCCGCGGCGGACCGCGGCAGGCATGAGCACCCATCCGACACGCCTTCCCGGCCGAAGGCGTCGACGCATCAGAAGAACGCGGAGGCGACATGTCCGAACATGTACCCGATACCCACCGCGGCTCCATCGAAACCCGCGACCTGACGATCCGCTTCGGCGGCCACGTCGCCGTCAATGCCGTGTCGTGCACGTTCGCACCGGGCACGCTGACGGCCATCGTCGGGCCGAACGGCGCCGGCAAGACCACTTATTTCAATCTGATTTCCGGCCAGCTGAAGGCCAGCGCCGGCCAGGTGCTGCTGAACGGGCGTGATATCACGTCGCTGTCGGCGCCGGCCCGGACCCATGCCGGCCTCGGCCGCGCGTTCCAGCTGACCAGCCTGTTCCCGCACCTGTCGGTGCTGGAGAACATCCGGCTGGCGCTGCAGTCGCGTCGCCAGCTCGGGCTGGACATGTGGCATGTCTGGAGCCACCATCGGGACCTGATCGAGCGCGCCGAGGAAGTGCTGGAAAGCGTCGCGCTGGCGGCCAAGCGCGACGTGCATGCGTCCGCGCTGCCGCACGGCGACCAGCGCAAGCTGGAAGTCGGCATGCTGATGGCGCTGGACCCGGACGTCTACATGTTCGACGAGCCGACCGCCGGCATGAGCGTGGACGAAGTGCCGGTGATCCTCGATTTGATCCGCGCGCTGAAGGCACGGCGCGACAAGACCATCCTGCTGGTTGAGCACAAGATGGACGTGGTGCGCGAACTGGCCGATCGCATCATCGTGCTGCACAACGGCACGCTGATGGCGGACGGCGAGCCGGAAACGGTGATCGCGTCGCCGGTGGTACAGCAGGCCTATCTCGGCCTGGCGCCGGTGGAGGAAGCCGCATGACTGCGCCCTTGCTGAAACTGGAAGGCGTGCATACGCACATCGGCGCCTATCACATCCTGCACGGCGTCGACCTGGAGGTGCCGCGCGGCCAGCTGACCATGCTGCTGGGCCGCAACGGCGCCGGCAAGACCACCACGCTGCGCACCATCATGGGCCTGTGGCAGGCTTCGCAGGGGCGCATCGTGTTCGACGGCCAGGAGATCAACCGCCGAAGCACGCCCGACATCTCGCGCCTGGGCATCGCCTACGTGCCGGAAAGCATGGGCATCTTCGCCGACCTGTCGGTCAAGGAAAACATGCTGCTGGCGGCGCGCTCGGCGCGCGGCATCGACGATCTCGATCCGCAGCGGCTGGACTGGATCTTCACCCTGTTTCCGGCCATGAAGAAATTCTGGCTGCATCCTGCCGGCAAGCTGTCAGGCGGTCAGAAGCAGATGCTGGCGGTGTCGCGTGCCATCGTCGAGCCGCGCAAGCTGCTCTTGATCGACGAGCCGAGCAAGGGCCTGGCGCCGGCGATCATCGCCAACATGATCGCCGCCTTCCGCGAGCTGAAGCAGACCGACACCACGATCCTGCTGGTCGAGCAGAACTTCAATTTCGCCCGCCAGCTCGGGGATACGGTGGCGGTGATGGACGACGGCAGGATCGTGCACCGCGGCGCGATGGCGGAGCTGGCCGAGGACGAGTCGCTGCAGACGCGGCTGCTGGGCCTGTCGCTGGCGGCACACCAGTAGGGAAGGAGACGATATGGAAACAACCACCAGCGTGCCGGCGACGCCCGCCCCGACGCTGCCGGCAATGACGAAGATCGACTGGCTGCCGCTGTTGCTGGTGCCGGGACTGGCGATCGCTGGCCTGCCGCTGATCGGTTCAAGCTCGACCTGGGTCACGTTGACGGTGGCCGGGCTGGCGATGGGGATGATCATTTTCATCATCGCCTCCGGCCTGACGCTGATCTTCGGCCTGATGGACGTGCTGAATTTCGGTCATGGCGTGTTCATCGCGCTGGGCGCCTTCGTCGCCCTGTCGGTGATGGGCGCGCTGCCCGCCTGGACCATGGCCGACAGCATCGCGCTGAACCTGGGTGCGCTGGCGCTGGCGATCCTCGCCGCGATGGCGGTGGCCGGAGTCGCCGGCTGGGTGTTCGAGCGGCTGCTGGTGCAGGTGGTGTATGGACAGCACCTGAAGCAGATCCTGATCACGATGGGCGGCATGGTGATCGGCGAGGAATTGATCAAGGTGGTCTGGGGCCCGCAGATGATTCCGCTGCAGATGCCGGCCACGTTAAGCGGCGCACTGCTGTTCGGCGATGCGGCGGTCGAGAAATTTCGCCTGATCGCGGTGGTGATCGGCCTCGCACTGTTCGCCGGCATGCTGTTGATGTTCAATCGCACCAAGCTCGGCCTTCTGATCCGCGCCGGCGTGCAGGACCGCGAGATGGTCGAAAGCCTCGGCTACCGCATCAAGCGGCTGTTCATCGGCGTGTTCGTCGCCGGCACCGCGCTGGCCGGACTGGGCGGCGTGATGTGGGGCCTGTATCAGCAGAGCGTGACGCCGCAGATGGGAGCGCAGCTCAACGTTCTGATCTTCATCGTGATCATCATCGGCGGCCTCGGCTCGACCGGCGGCTGCTTCCTGGGCGCGCTGCTGGTCGGCCTGATGGCGAACTACACCGGCTTTCTGGCACCGAAGATCGCGCTGTTTTCCAACATCCTGCTGATGGTCGCGATCCTGCTGTGGCGGCCGCAGGGTCTGTACCAGGTCACCAACCGGTAATCGCCATGATCGCCCGCCTTCTTTCCCATGACCTGCCGAGAAGCCGCGTGCTGTCGCTGCTGCTCGCGGTAATCGTGCTTTGCCTGGCGCTCACGCCATTCCTGTTCCCCAGCGTCAAGGCGCTGAACGTGGCCGCCAAGATCCTGGTCTTCATCGTGCTGGTCGCCAGCTACGACCTGCTGCTCGGCTATACCGGCATCGTCTCGTTCGCGCATACGATGTTCTTCGGCATCGGCGCCTACGGCATCGCCATCGCCAGCAGCAAGCTCGGCGCCGGCTGGGGCAGTCTGGCGGTCGGCACCCTCGGCGCGCTGGCGGTGTCGCTGCTACTGTCGCTGGTGATCGGCCTGTTTTCGCTGCGGGTACGCGCAATCTTCTACGCGATGATCACGCTCGCGGTCGCCTCCGCCTTCATGACGCTGGCGTCGCAGCTGTCCGGTCTGACCGGTGGCGAGGACGGCCTGACCTTCCGCTTGCCGGAGCTGCTGGCACCGTCGTTCCAGCTGACCGAAGAACCGCTGCTCGGCGTCTACCTGGATGGCCGCTTCATGACCTATTACCTGGTGTTCTTCGTGTCCGCGCTGCTGTTTCTGGCGATGCTGCGGATCGTCAACTCGCCATTCGGGCGCGTCTTGCAGGCGATCCGCGAAAACGACTTCCGCGCCGAGGCGATCGGCTACCGCACCGTGGTGTTTCGCATCTGGTCGAACGTGCTGGCGGCATTGTTCGCGACCCTGGCCGGCTGCCTGCTGGCACTCTGGCTGCGCTACAACGGTCCGGACACGTCACTGGCCTTCGAGATCATGGTCGACATCCTGCTGATCGTGGTGATCGGCGGCATGGGCACCATGTACGGCGCGATCTGCGGTGCCACGCTGTTCCTGCTGGCGCAGAGCTACCTGCAGGACCTGATGGGAATGGCGGCGCGCGCCACATCGTCGATTCCGATTTTGCCGGATCTGCTGTCGCCGGACCGCTGGCTGCTGTGGCTGGGTATCCTGTTCGTGCTGTCGGTGTATTTCTTCCCGACCGGCATCGTCGGCAAGCTGCGCGACTGGAGGGTTCGATGACCCACACTTCGCACTACCTGCGCTGCCAGGAGCGCGAAATCCACTACACCGCCTGGGGCAAAAAGAACGCGCCGCCGCTGATCCTGTGGCACGGGCTGGCGCGCACCGGGCGCGACTTCGACGACCTGGCGCGGGCCTTGGCCGGCGATTACCGCATCTATTGCCCCGACACCATCGGTCGCGGCCTGTCGCAATGGAGCCCGCAACCCGATGCCGAATACTGCCTGGCGTTCTACGCGCAGATCGCGCAGGCGCTGGCCGACCAGCTCGGGATCGGGACGATGCGCTGGGTCGGCACCTCGATGGGCGGCGCGATCGGCATCGTCGCCGCCGCCACCACCCTGGCCGGCCGCATCAGCCATCTGGTGCTGAACGACATCGGGCCGCAACTGGCGACGGTCGCGATCGAGCGCATCAAGTCCTACGCCGGCAACCCGCCGGCGTTCGACACCGTCACCGAACTGGAAACCTACCTGCGCACCGTCTACAAGCCGTACGGCTGGCAGAGCGATGCGCAGTGGCGGCGCATGACCGAGACCTCGACGCGGCGGCTGCCGGACGGCCGCGTGACGACCCACTACGACCCGGCGATGGTGCGCCAGTTCTTCGTCCATCCGCACGACTACGACCTGTGGGATGCCTACGACATGCTGACGCTGCCGACGCTGGTGCTGCGCGGCGAGCATTCCGACCTGCTGACCGCCGAGGTGGCGCGGGAAATGACGCGGCGCGGGCCGCGCGCGCAGCTGGCCGAAATCGCCGAATGCGGCCACGCGCCGTGCCTGAACGTGCCGCACCAGATCGAACTGGTGCGCGCCTTCCTCGCTACCGACGCCTGAGCCCCGATATCCGGGAGTATGCCGAAAAAACGCCCCATGTCGGTCGCTTTGTCTGCGGCTTCAAAAATACTGCTGCCGGTATATAAACCGGCCAATCAGCCGTGCCAAGCCCGGCTGTCGGCCGGCGCCTGCTCGCGCGCCTGCATGCCGTAGTCGCGCAGCACCTGCGCCACGCGCAGCCGATAGTCGGCGAACACGCCGGCGCGCCCGCACTCCTGCGCCGCGCGGTGCGCCTCCAGCCGGCGCCACGCCCGCACCGCGTCGTCGTCGCGCCAGAACGACAGCGACAGCACCTTGTCCGGGTCGGTCAGGCTCTGGAAGCGCTCGATCGACACGAAGCCCTCGATCGTCTGCAGCAGCGGCTTCAGCTCGGCCGCGAGGTCGAGGTATTCCTGGCGGCGCCCGGCGGCCGGGCGGACTTCAAAAATCACGGCAATCATCGGCAAGCTCCCTGGTCAAGAATGAAACGTCGAGATCCGGTTCGGTGGCGCCGAACAGCGGCATGCGGCCATTGACCGACGGCCGGTAGCGCACGGTGCCAGCCAGCGCGGCCGGATCGGTGCCTGCCACCAGTAGCGCGGCGACGCCCGCCTCGGCGATGACTACGGCCAGCCGCGCGCCGGGGCAGGCATGGGCGCCGGCGCCGAAGCAGAAGAG
>JBAUJK010000152.1:0-8121 GCA_049683695.1 Burkholderiaceae bacterium | reverse complement strand
GGCTTGCTGTCCGCAAGACAATTATCACTCTGTTCTGGGCCGCCATGTAGGTCCACAACCGTAGCCTTGTCGTACACCGGATCGCATGCCGAGGGCATGGCGCGCTGCCGGCGTCACCCGCAGCAGGAGACTGGAGTGGCCGTGCCTGCTGCCTGCAGAAGCGCTCCGCAGATCAGGGCGGTGCGGGGGCGGTGATGGATGGGAAGGAAAAAATCCTGCCACCGCGCCGCTCTGTGGCGGCTTCGGTGGCGGGTCGGCCAGCCGATGATCCGGCGGCCAGTTGGGGAGGAGAGAGACGGAAAGCTAGGCTTTCGGCGCGCGGAAGATGCTGGAGAAATCCAGCCCGCCGGCGCCCGACTCGCTGTGCTGCTGGTACAGCGTGCGCGCCAGTTCGCCGAGCGCCACCGTGGTGCCGGTGGCGTGCGCGTTTTCGACCGCGAGGCCGAGGTCCTTCAGCATCAGGTCGACGCCGAAGCCGCCCTGGTAGTCGCGGCTGGCCGGCGCGTTTTCCATCACGCCGGGGCAGGGGTTGTAGACCTCCAGCGTCCAGTTGCGGCCGGAACTCTTGCTCATCACTTCCGACAGCACCTTCGGGTCCATGCCGTTGGCGATGCCGAGGCGGATCGCCTCGCAGGTGCCGATCATCTGGATCCCGAGCAGCATGTTGTTGCACACCTTGACGGTCTGCCCGGAGCCGGAGCCGCCGGCATGGAAGATCGCCTTGCCCATCCTTTCCAGGTAGGGCTTGGCGCGCGCGAAGCTGGCGTCGCTGCCGCCGACCATGAAGGTCAGCGTGCCGGCGGCGGCGCCGGCGGTGCCGCCGGACACCGGCGCGTCCAGCATCTCGAAGCCGCGTTCGGCAGCGGCGGCCGCCACCTTGCGGGCGCTGTCGGGCGCGATCGTCGAGCAGTCGATCAGCAGCGCGTCGGCGCGGGCGTGGGCCAGGATGCCTTTGTCACCCAGGTACAGCCCTTCGACATGGCGGCTGGCCGGCAGCATCGTGATCACCACCTTGGCGTTCGCCACCGCGCTCATCGGGTCGGCGCAGCTGCTGCCGCCGGCTGCCACCAGTTTTTCGACCGCGGCCGGCACCAGGTCGTGGCCGCTGACCGAAAAGCCGGCCTTGACCAGGTTCAGCGCCATCGGCAGCCCCATGTTGCCGAGGCCGATGAAGACGATTTCGGCGTTTTGCTGTGTCATCGTGGTTCTCCGTGGTGGGCGCGACGCATCACTTCAGCGAAATCGTGGTGTTGATCGCGCCATCTTCGGATTCCGGCTCGAACCAGCGCGCGGTGACGGTCTTGGTCTGGGTCCAGAACTGCACCGCCTGCTTGCCGTTCGGGCCGAGATCGCCGAGCTTGGATGCGCGCGAACCGGTGAAGCTGAAATAGGCAACCGGCACCGGTACCGGCACGTTGATGCCGACCTGGCCGACGTCGATTTCGTTCTGGAACTTGCGCGCGGCCCAGCCGGACGACGTGAAGATCGAGGTGCCGTTGCCGTTCGGGTTGGAGTTGATCAGCGCGATTGCTTCGTCCAACGTGTCGACTTCGACCACGCCAAGCACCGGGCCGAAGATTTCCTGCGTATAGACGTCCATTTCGGTGGTGACACCGGTGAAGATCGTGGGGCCGACGAAGTTGCCGTTCGGTGCATCCTTGACCTGGTAGTTGCGGCCGTCCAGGAGCAGCTTGGCGCCCTGCTGCACGCCGGTATCGATCAAGCGCTCGACGCGCGAACGCGCATTCTTCGACACCAGCGGGCCGAGGTCGGCTTCGCGGTCGCAGCCGGCGTTGACCTTCAGTGCGCGGGCGCGCTCGACGATTTCCGGCAGCCAGTCGCGCGCCTTGCCGACCAGGATCACCATCGAGTTGGCCATGCAGCGCTGGCCGGCGGCGCCGAAGGCGGAGCCGAGCAGGTTGTTGATCGCGTGGCTCTTGCTGGCGTCCGGCAGGATCACGCAATGGTTCTTGGCGCCCATCATGCACTGCGCGCGCTTGCCGGCGTTCGACGCCCGCTGGTAGACGTGGGTGCCGACCTGGGTCGAGCCGATGAAGGAAATTGCCTTGATGTCCGGATGGTCGCACAGCTGGTTGACGACGTCGGGGCCGCCATGCACGACGTTCAGCACGCCGTCCGGCAGGCCGGCCTGGTGTGCCAGCTCGACCAGCAGCATGGTCGACGACGGGTCCTGCTCGGACGGCTTCAGCACGAAGGTGTTGCCGCACGATACCGCGATCGGGAACATGAAGCACGGCAGCATGATCGGGAAGTTGAAGGCGGTAATGCCGGCGCCGACGCCAAGCGGCTGGTACAGGGTGTAGGCATCCACACCGTTGGCGACGTTTTCGGCCAGCTCACCCAGCTGCAGCGAGGTGATCGCGCAGGCGTGCTCGACCACTTCCAGCCCGCGCATCACTTCGCCTTCGGCGTCCGGCAGCGTCTTGCCATGCTCCAGCGTCACCAGTTCGGCGATTTTCGTGACATTTTCGCGCAGCAATTGCTGGAACTTCAGCATGATCCGCATGCGGTTGCCGAGCGGCGTATTGCGCCAGCTGGTGTACGCCTCTTTGGCGTTGGCCACCGCCTGGTCAACTTCTTCGCGGGTTGCCAGCGGCACCCGCGCCACCACTTCCTGGGTCGCCGGATTGATGATGTCGCGCCATTCCTTGCTGGCCGACTGCACGGTCTTGCCGCCGATATAGAGGGGTACCGCGCGCACGGTCGAAACTGCCTTGTCCATGATGTTCTCCAACTAGATAGAAATGAAGCGGCGGGCGCCGGCGTCGCCGGCGTGCCGCCGCGATGAATTTACTTGACCAGCGGGCAGGCGGCATCCATCGGCTTGAACGCCTGCTGCGCCGGGATCGTCGCCAAGAGCTTCAGGTAATCCCACGGCGCCTTCGATTCGGCCGGCGTCTTCACCTGGTACAGGTACATGTCGTGGATCACGCGGCCGTCGGCGCGGATCGACGCGTTGTGCATGATCGGGTCCTGGATCGGCAGTTCGCGCATCTTTTGCGACACCGCCTTGCCATCCACCGACTTGGCGGCCGCCACCGACTTCAGGTAGTGGTAGACGCTGGAATAGACGCCGCCCTGCACCATGGTCGGCTTGCTGCCCTTGTGCTGCGCCTCGAAGCGCTTGGCGAACGCGCGCGAGCCGTCGTCGAAATCCCAGTAAAAGCCATCGGCATAGATCAGGCCTTGCGCCGCATCAAGTCCGAGCGCGTGGACGTCGGTCAAAAACACCAGCAGCGCGGCGATCTTCATATCCTTGCCGCCGATGCCGAATTCGCGCGCCTGCTTGATCGAATTGACGGTGTCCTGGCCGCCGTTGGCCAGCCCCAGCACCTGCGCCTTCGAATTCTTGGCCTGGATCAGGAACGACGACTGGTCGCTGGCATTCAGCGGATGGCGGGTGGCGCCGGCCACGGTGCCGCCGAGTTCCTTGACCACGGTGCCGGCATCCTTTTCCAACGAGTGGCCGAACGCGTAGTCGACCGTCAGGAAATACCAGGACTTGTTGCCGAGCTTGGTCAGCGCGGCGGCGGTGCCAACCGCCTGCGAATAGGTGTCGAACATCCAGTGGAAGCCGACCGGCGAGCAATCCTCGGTGGTCAGGCGGGTGGTGGCCGGGCCGCTGAACATCGCCACCACGTTCTTTTCGCGCGCCAGCTTCTGCACCGCCAGCGCCACCGACGAATTGGTGATGTCGGCGATCGCGGTGACGCCGTCGCGGTCGATCCATTCGCGCGCCTTGGAAGCGCCGAGGTCGGCCTTGTTCTGGTGGTCGGCCGATACCAGGTCGATCTTCATGCCCTTGCATTCGGCCTTCAGGCAGTCGTCGATTGCCATCTTGGCGGCGACCACCGAGCCGGGGCCGCCCATCGCCGAATACGGGCCCGACATGTCGGTCAGGATGCCGATCTTCACGGTATCCGAACTCTGCGCGGCGGCGCCGACGCTCCAGACGGTGATTGCCGCCAACACGGCGGCGCGCAACACGGCTTTGGTGTTCATGGTGTCTCCTTGTTTGTTGTCGTGGAACCGGGCGGTCCAAGCTTGTGCAGGTCAGTATAGTTGCGCATAATTGCCACCTCAATAGGTAAGAATGCCAATGACGTTTGCATTAATGCACAACGTCGTGCCCAGGGGAAGCGCCATGCTGGATTGGGACAATTTGCGGGTGTTTCTCGAACTGACCCGCAGCGAACGGCTGGTCGATGCCGCCAAAAAGCTCGGCATCGACCATTCCACCGTGTCGCGCCGCATGCGCCGCTTCGAGCAGCAGGTCGGCACCGAACTGTTCGACCGCAGCAACCAGGGCTACGCGCTGACGCCGGAAGGGCATCGCCTGCTGGCCTATGCGGAAAAGGTGGAAAGCACGGTCTACGCCGCTACCGAGGAGCTGAGCGGCCAGAACCGGCTGCTGTCGGGGCAGGTGCGGCTGGGCGCCACCGAAGCATTCGGCACTTTCGTGCTGGCGCCGCACCTGGCGCATTTCTGCCGCCGCCATCCGCACATCACGGTCGACCTGCTGCCGATGCCGCGCTTCGTCAACCTGTCCAAGCGCGAAGCCGACCTGGTGGTCACGCTGGAGCGGCCAGCCACCGGCAACTACGTGGTGGCCAAGCTGGCCGACTACGTATTGAAGCTGTACGCCAGCCCGGCCTACCTGGCCGGGCACGCGCCGATCCGCGAGCGCGCCGACCTGGCGCGCCACCCGCTGATCGGCTACGTCGACGACCTGATCTTCAGCCACAAGCTGCGCTACGAGGAAAACGTCGCGCCCGATGCGTTCCGATGCCTGCGCAGCACCAGCGTGATCGCGCAATACACGGCGGCGCGCACCGGCCAGGCGCTGGCGATCCTGCCGTGCTTTCTGGCGCAGCAGAGCGACGACCTGGTGCCGGTGCTGGAGGACGAAGTGGAAATCCGGCGCTCGTTCTGGCTGGTGGCCGCCGCCGAGCACCGCCATGTGGCGCGGGTATCGGCGCTGTGGAGCTATCTGCGCGAGGCGATCGAGCCGAACCGGCCGTTCCTGATGGGCACTTCGCGCGAGCAGCACTGGCTGCGGTGAGCGGCGGCGCCGGCCGGCGTAGAATGAGCCTCCCTTTTTGGATCTTTTGCGGCGAGGAGACACAATGAAAAAAGCCTATGTGGTGGCCGAAATCCAGGTCGCCGATCCGGTCGGCTATGCCGACTACATCCCGCTGTCGACCGCCAGCCTGGCGCAGTACGGCGGCACCTTCCTGGTGCGCGGCGGCCAGCGCGTGCAACTGGAAGGCGGCGACGACGCCCACAACGGCGAATGGCGCACCGTGATCACCGAATTCCCGTCGCTGCAGCAGGCGCGCACCTGGTACGACTCGATCGAGTATGCGCGCGCGCGCGGATTGCGCCAAGCCAACTCGGTCGGCCGCCTGTTCATCGTCGAAGGGGCCTGACACGCCCGCTCCTCTGCCGCGCTGCCGCGGCAGAGGAATCTATCCGCATTGCACCGCTCCAACAGGAAACGCGGCCGGCATCGCCGCCGGCCGCCCTTTCTTCAAGGAGCTTTCGCGATGTCCAATGTTTCCAAGCAATTTCCCGCCAGGGCCGTGCCGCCGGCCAAGGACGAGACGCTGCCGCGCCTGCCGCATGAACGCGACGAATCGCACGACAGCCAGGAAAGCGGCGGCCCGCGCGAAGACATGCGGCAGGCGGCGCGCGATCTGGCAGAAGGGCAGGTCGATACCGACCTGCACGGCATGCGTGGCGTCGAAGAAGTGGTGAAGGACCAGCTCCGCAGCGCGGCGGAGAAGCAGGAGGAGAAGGAGCCTCCGCAGGACCCGCAGCGTTCCGGCGCGCCGCCGCCGGACCGGCGCTGACGCCGCTGCGCTACTGGTAGCTGCGCGCGTCCTCGATCACCTTGCCGTCGTTCGGCAGGCTGCCGCGCGCGACCAGCGCCACTTCGCCGCGCAGCTTGGTGACGTCGCGGATGGTGTGGACGATCGGCTCCGCCAGCGCGGCCGCCGGATCCGCCACTTCGCAGTGCAGCGTCATCACGTCGCTGCCCATCGTGCCGCTGACCACCAGCCGCGCCTTCAGCACTTCCGGATGGCGACGGGCGATCTCGGCCACCTGCGACGGGTGGACGAACATCGCGCGCACCTTGGTGGTCTGGTCGGCGCGCCCCATCCAGCCCTTGATGCGGACGTTGGTGCGGCCACAGGGCGAGACGCCGTCCAGCAGCGCCGACAGGTCGCCGGTGCCGAAGCGGACCAGCGGGTAGTCCGGGTTGAACGAAGTGATCACCACCTCGCCGACCTCGCCGGGCCCGACCGGATCGCCGGTGCCGGGGCGCACGATCTCCAGGATCAGTTCCTCGTCCAGCACCATGCCGGGGTTGACGCGGCCGTCGCTCGCGGTTTCATAGGCGATGTTGCCGATGTCGGCCGAGCCGTAGGTCTGCACCACGTGCGGCACGCCGTTGTCCTGCAGCCATGCGCGCAGCGACGGCGGCAGCGCCTCGGCGCCGACCACCGCGTGCCGCAGGCTGCCGATGTCGACGCCCATCTCGTGCGCCTTCTCGATGATGATCTTCAAAAACGACGGCGTGCCGACGTAGGCGTCGGGTTTGAGCGCGGCCATCGCCTGCACCTGCATCTCGGTCTGGCCGCTGCCGGCCGGGATCACCGCGCAGCCGAGCGCGGCAGCGCCGCCTTCGACCATGAAGGCGGCCGGCGTGAAGTGGTAGGAGAAGCAGTTCTGGATCACGTGCCCGGCGCGCAGGCCGACCGCGTGGAATGGTCGCGCATAGCGCCACCAGTCGCCGCCGCGCCCTTCCGGGTCGAAGATCGGGCCGGGCGACATGAACCAGCGGCCGAGCCGGCGCGGCTCGGTCGAGGTCAGGCCGCCGAACGGCATGTCGGCGTGCTGCAGTTCCTTCAGATCCGACTTGCGCGTGACCGGCAACTGCGCCAGCGCCGCGCGCGAATCGATCGCCGCCGCCTCGACGCCGGCCAGGATGCGGCCCCAGCCGGGGGCGCGCTGCGCGCGCGCCAGCAATTGCGGCAGGCGCGCCATCAGGTCGCGCTCGCGCTGCTGCGGGTCGCGGGTTTCGAGGGCATCGAAGAAATCGGCCATGATCGTGTCGGACTGCGAGAAGGGGCGGAAGGAAAAGGGTAAAAAACGTCAGGCCAGCCAGCGCTTGCGGCGGCGGTAGAACTTCATGTCGCGGAAGCTCTTGCGGTCGCTGCCCGATATGCCGAGGTAAAACTCCTTGACGTCTTCGTTGTCGGCCAGATCCGCGGCCGCGCCTTCCATCACCACGCGGCCGTTTTCCAGGATGTAGCCGAAGTCGGCATAGCGCAGCGCCACCATCGTGTTCTGCTCGGCCAGCAGGAAGGACACCTTTTCCTTCTGGTTCAGGCTCTTGACGATCTCGAAGATTTCCTCGACCAGCTGCGGCGCCAGCCCCATCGACGGCTCGTCCAGCAGCACCATCGCCGGCCGCGCCATCAGCGCGCGGCCGATCGCGCACATCTGCTGTTCGCCGCCGGAGGTGTAGCCGGCCTGCGACTTGCGCCGCACCTTCAGGCGCGGGAAATAGGCGTAGATCTTTTCCAGTTCGTGCCGCACCTCGGCGTGCGACAGGCGCCGCGTGTAGGCGCCGGTCAGGAGGTTGTCCTCGATCGTCAGGTGGGCGAAGCAGTGGCGCCCTTCCATCACCTGGATCACGCCGCGCTTGACCAGGTCGTTCGGCGACAGGCGGTCGACGCGCTCGCCGCGGAATTCGATGCTGCCCTTGCTGACGTCGCCGCGTTCGGCGCGCAGCAGGTTCGACACCGCCTTCAGCGTGGTGCTCTTGCCGGCGCCGTTGGCGCCCAGCAGCGCGACGATCTTGCCGTCCGGGACTTCCAGCGACACGCCTTTCAGCACCAGGATCACGTGGTCGTAGATCACCTCGATGTTGTTGATGCACAGCGCGGCGCGGTTCTGCACCGCATCGTTGGCGGCTGCTGGAAGATGCGCGAGTCCTGCTTCCATTCATATACTCCTGGTAGTGGTGCCTTATGCCGGGCGTGTAATGGTAATTTTCACTACATACTCCCGTCGTCTCAGGCGGCCCGGATC
>JBAUJK010000151.1:0-2896 GCA_049683695.1 Burkholderiaceae bacterium | reverse complement strand
TGCAGGAATCCGGATTCGCCGACGGCGCCGCCGTCACTGCGGCGTCATCTCCACCGCCAGATACGGCGGATAGGACGCATAAGCGCCGCCGACCGGCAGCCCGAGGCCAAGGCCGACGCCGACATTGCCGCTGCCGCCACCGACGCCCAACTGCGGCCGCGCCGCCGGCGGCCCCGGCCGGTACAGCACTTCGGAGCGGCGGAAGCCCGGCCGGTCGCAGGTCACCCGCACCTCGCCGGCTAGCATCGATACAGGCAGCGCCGCCGGCGTCGTCACGTCCCAGCGGTTGCCGCCACTGGTGACGATGCAGCGGGTACCGGCCAGCGGCTGGCCGGCCGTTACGCTGTCGACCGTCATCTGGCCGGTGCCGGCCGGCGTGGCGCAGGCCGCCAGCAGTGCGGCCATGACCGGCAGCAGCAGGAATGGCGACGGCTGGCGGCGAGGCATCGCGAATGGCGTGGCGCCGGCTAGAAGTTGAGCGAGCGCTTGTCGACCGCCAGCGCCGCTTCCTTGGTCGATTCCGCCAGCGATGGATGGGCGTGGCAGATGCGCGCGATGTCCTCGGCCGAGGCGCGGAATTCCATCGCCACCACCGCCTCGGCAATCAGTTCCGACACCAGCGGCCCGACCATGTGCACGCCGAGGATTTCATCGCTGTGCGCGTCGGCCAGGAACTTCACCATGCCGGAGGTATCGCCGAGCGCGCGCGCGCGGCCGTTGGCCATGAACGGGAAGGTGCCGGCCTTGTAGGCGACGCCTTCGGCCTTCAGCTGCTGCTCGGTCTTGCCGACCCAGGCAATTTCCGGCGAGGTGTAGATCACCCACGGAATCGTGTTGAAGTTGACATGGCCGTGCTGGCCGGCGATGCGCTCGGCCACCGCGACGCCCTCTTCTTCCGCCTTGTGCGCCAGCATCGGCCCGCGCACCACGTCGCCGACCGCCCACACGTTCGGCAGGTTGGTCTTGCAGTCGGCATCGACCGCGACGAAGCCGCGCTCGTCCAGCTGCAGGCCGACGCTTTCCGCGTTCAGGCCGATGGTGTTCGGCACCCGGCCGATCGACACGATCAGCTTGTCGAATACCGCCTTCTGCGCGGCACCCGAAGCATCCGCGTACTCGACCGTGACGTCCTTCTTGCCGGCCTTGACCGCGCTGATCTTCACACCCAGATGGACCGCCAGGCCCTGCTTGGTCAGCAGCTTCTGCGCTTCCTTGGCGATCTGCTCGTCGACCGCGCCAAGGAAGGTCGGCAGCGCTTCCAGCACCGTCACTTCGGCGCCGAGGCGGCGCCAGACGCTGCCCATTTCCAGTCCGATCACGCCGGCACCGATTACGCCCAGCTTGGCCGGCACGGCGTCGATCGCCAGGGCGCCAGTGTTGGACAGGATCAGCTTTTCATCGAACGGCGCGCCGGGAAGCTCGCGCGCATTGGAGCCGGTGGCGACCACCACGTGGGTGGCGGCGAGGGTTTCCTCGGCAGCGCCCTCGACCTTGATCTGGTACTTGCCGCCGTCGACGGCGGCGAACGAGCCGCGGCCATGGAAGAAGCTGACCTTGTTCTTCTTGAACAAGTAGGCGATGCCGTCGTTGTTCTGCTTGACCACGCCATCCTTGCGGCCCTGCATCTGCGCCAGGTTCAGGCCGAGGCCCTTGACTTCGATGCCGTGCGCGGCGAACCCGTGGCCGGCGTGCTCGTAATATTCGGACGACTGCAACAGCGCCTTGGACGGAATGCAGCCGACGTTGGTGCAGGTGCCACCCAGCGCCGGGCCGCCCTTGGCATTCTTCCATTCGTCGATGCAGGCGACCGAAAAGCCGAGCTGCGCGGCGCGGATCGCCGCCACATAGCCGCCGGGGCCGCCGCCGATCACCACCACGTCAAATTGCTTGGACATAACAACCTTTATTCGTATGCGGGGGAAAGAGGAAGGACGGAGGGCCGCCGCCGTTCGCGGCGGCCGCCGTCCGTCCTGGACACGGTTACAGGTCGAGCAGCAGGCGCGCCGGGTCTTCCAGCGCTTCCTTCATCGCCACCAGCCCGAGCACCGCTTCGCGGCCGTCGATGATCCGATGGTCGTAGGACAGCGCCAGGTAGTTCATCGGACGGATCACGATCTGGCCGTTTTCGACCACCGCGCGGTCCTTGGTGGCATGGATGCCGAGGATCGCCGACTGCGGCGGGTTGATGATCGGCGTCGACAGCATCGAGCCGAAGGTGCCGCCGTTCGAAATCGAGAAGGTGCCGCCGGTCAACTCGTCCAGCGTCAGCTTGCCGTCCTTGGCCTTGGCGCCGAATTCGCCGATCTTCTTTTCGATGTCGGCGATCGACATCTGGTCGGCGTCGCGCAGGATCGGCACCACCAGCCCGCGCGGCGAACCGACCGCGATGCCGATGTCGAAGTAGCCGTGGTAGACGATGTCGTTGCCGTCGACCGAGGCGTTGATGATCGGATAGCGCTTCAGCGCCGCCACCGCCGCCTTGACGAAGAAGGACATGAAGCCGAGCTTGACGCCGTGCTCCTTCTCGAACTTTTCCTTGTACTTGGCGCGCAGGTCCATCACCGGCTTCATGTTGACTTCGTTGAACGTCGTCAGAATCGCGTTGGTCGATTGCGACTGCAGCAGGCGCTCGGCGATGCGCGCCCGCAACCGGCTCATCGGCACCCGTTCCTCCGGGCGGTTTTCGGCGCCCGCTGCGCTCGGCGCGGCCACCAGCTGCAGCGCCGGCTTGGCCGGCGCCGCCTTCGGCGCGCTCTGCGTGGCTAGCGCGTTGATCACGTCGCCCTTCAGCACGCGGCCATCCTTGCCGCTGCCGGCGACGTCGGACGCCGCCATGTTGTTGTCGGCCAGCATCTTGGCAGCGGCCGGCATGGCGACACCGCCCGCCGCGCTGCTC